>CAZLND010000079.1:0-10070 GCA_964560635.1 uncultured bacterium
TTATTTTTTATTTTCTTCTTAAAAAAATATTAAAGGAACTGCTTGCCCCATCCGAGAGTGAAAAGGAGTCAAAACAATATATCCTGGAAGCATCCAGTATTTTTGGAAGTCTAACCTTTGCATTTTCTTTCCAGCATTGGTTCGAAGCATGCGGGGCCAAAGGCGGAATTTACGCCCTTAATATTTTGATCACACTTTGCTTGTTCTTTTTCCTTTTTAAAATGAAGGAAGATGGATGGTTTTTTAAATCTACTTTTTTAATTATCTTTATTTTCGCATTAGGACTGACCAACCATTGGCAAAATCAAGTGGTTATGGCTCCAGCTTATTTATGGTTTTTCTTAATCGGTCAAAAGAGAGTTTCCATTTCGGACTTCCTTAAATCCTTCCCAAGACCTTTCGATTTTTTGAAAAACATTGGAAGCATTTTATCTACCTTTACACCTCCTAATGCCGTTAAAGGGATCACTTATCTTTTACTTGGCATTTCGGTATATCTCTACCTTCCACTAAGAGCTGTTCAAACACCTATTCTTAACTGGTGGAATCCTCAGACTACCTCAAAGCTTTGGGGAACTATTATTCGCGAAGGTTACAACAGTCCGGGAAAGGGGCCAGATAGTGAACCCCTCGGATGGATGATCATTGACCGAAATGTTGGCCGTTTTTTGCTTTCCCTCCATAAGCAGTTCGGCGGCATTTTTACATATCTGATTCTTCTGTTGGTGATTCTCGGCATCTTTTGGCTTTGGAAGAAAAATCTAAGATCAACAGTGGTTGGCTTTTTACTTTTTGCGGGAATTATTTTGACAGTCGTGATCCTATACAACCGTTACCCAGAAAACCTGACTTGGTCCCTCGATTATTTATTTTCTCCGGTTTATTTGACCATTTCACTCTTATCGGGAATTGGAATGGCGGCTTGTATTCTTTGGCTTTCAAATAAATGGCCAGGCAGAACCTTGCCTTCTATTGGAATTTCTCTTCTTTCCTTGGGATTTGCCTTTTGCCCATTATTTTTGAATTACAATTCGGTGGATCAAAGTCGTTACACAGTGGCTTATGACTACGGTATAAATTTACTAAAAACAGCAAAAAATGATGGTGTTATTATTTGCAATGGAGACCTCGACCTTTATCCCCTTTGGTACCTTCAATTCGTAGAGCAAAAACGTCCCCAAGTCATCCATTTCACGATACAACTTCTTCCATTCGACTGGTACACCGGTCCACTATTCAAAAAATATCCATTCTTGGAAGTTCCCATAGGGATCGCAGAAGCAAAAGAAAGCATAGCTCTCAACATCATCGATCGAGCCAAGAACGAAAAATCATTTTATTCCACCCACTTATTTGAATCGAATTGGCTCGTGAATAGATTTCCCTCGTTGCCAGAAGGCCTTCTTTGGAGGGTTCTTGAATCAAAAGAATCAAATTACCCTTTGACTACAATGAGTTTGAACAATCTTTATGGTTCTTACCGGTTTCGGAACATCGACCCACCTCAAATAGGTTATTGGGACGATTTCACGGAATTTGTTCGGAGTTCCTACGGAACGAGCTATGAATACATCAGTCTTTATGCCCTACAACGACAGATGTTCGAAACGGCTATTTGGAGTTCGGATAATTCTTTGAGATATAGCCAACCCAAATATTTTTCAGGGCTTTATCAAATGAAAGGCGAATCTTATTTGGGCCTAAAGAATCCCAACGCGGCATTACAGAGCCTCCAAGAATGCCTTAGATGGGCGCCAGGAAATCCCTACGTCAATGCAAGAATTGGCGATTGTTATTTGATGATGAAGGACAAGACCAATGCGGAAGCAGCCTTTAAAGTTTCCCTGTCATTGAACCCAAATCAAAAGGAAGCTTTAGACGGCCTGCAGGCTTTGAACAAATTAAAATAGTTTTATTACGGTTTTTTATTTCCCTGACCACTGCCATTCAATTGATATGCCAACGCGAGTTTTTCCCTTATTCCCTGGTTATCCGGTTGCAATACCGAAGCCCTTTCCAAGGCTTCAATGGCTTGCGGATACCTCTTATTTGAAAGATAACTATTCCCCAGATTGAAGAAGGAAATAGCTGAGTAAGGGTCCAGTTGGATAGCCTTGAGATAAACCCCTATCGCTTCGTCACTCCGGCCCGCCCTTTGATAAGTGGTGGCTAAATTCGCTTGGTATTGAGGGCTCGAAGGATTTAATTCCAAGGCCTTCTTGGAAGCCTCGATCGATTTGTCAAAGAATCCCTTGGAACCATAGGTGATAGCCAATCTGTCGTAACCCTCCGGGGAGCCAGGGGCTAAACGGATGATCTCCTGGGCTTCAGCCAATGATTTTTCGTATAAACCCATGCGATTGTAAGCGAACCACAATTTTTGATGCGTAGCGACATTCGCAGGTTCCATTGAAACTGCCTTTTGCAATTCTTCAACCGCTTGTTGAACTTGGCCCATATCATAAAAAACCATAGCTTTGCCTTCATGTGGCAATGCATTGGAAGGATCGATCGAAATGGCTTTATCATAGTTTTCCAATGATTCAGGGAGCCGGTCCGCGGTGTAATAAGCGTTGGCCAGGTTGTTGATCACCATGAACGATTGCAGGGCATTAGCTCTTTTGGCATTCTCCCAAAGGGAAACGGAATCTTTCCAAAAACCGATTTGCCTGACTGTCAGCGAACCCAAGATCAAAGCTATCGAAAAAATACCAACCATTACCGTGTTCTTCCATTTCCAGGATCTTGAAGCAAACCAGCCCGAAAAAACCAAGAAAAAACCCAAGAGCGGGAGATAGGTATAACGATCGGCCATGGCTTGAGATCCCAGTTGGATCAGACCAGATACCGGCGCAAGTGTTATCAGGTAGAAGCCCAAGGCCGAAGTGAAGTAAGGTTTCGAATTTCGATAATGCCAACCAAAAAACAAAATGACCAGAACCACTAAAATCGAGCCCAAATACTCCGCCGAGCGAACTTCAGCCGCATCCGGGAACGGATAATAAGCACTCAAATTCCACGGAAGAACCATTTTCTCGAGATAAAAAGCGATCGAATGAAAAGAACCGAAAATCCGGAACTCCAATGGAATTTTTTTCATCGTTGAAAGAAACTCAATTTCAGTTGAAGACCGCAGGGTGAAGAAAGCCAGCACGAGCGACCCGAAGAAAAAGGGGATCTTGTCAAAAAGACATTTTATTTTTTCATTTTCAAAACGTCGGAGCGGCCAAATATCCAAAAGAACAAGGACAACTGGCAAAGTAGCGGCCATGGGTTTGGAAGCAAGAGCCGCAGCGAAGATCAAAAGACTAAGACCATATTTAAGCCATCGTCGGCTTGCCGAGCTTACATAAGCCAAATAAAAGCACAGGCTCAAAATAAAGAAGAGGGCGTAGAGAACATCTTTCCGTTCGCTCACCCAGGCGACCGATTCCACATGAAGCGGATGTAGGCCAAAAATGATCGCCGTTAAACAAGCGCCAGGAAAATACCAACTCTTTTTCTCAGCGCTTTGCTCCACTCTCTTTCTTTTTTCCCAAGCTTGGAAAAGTTGAAAACTTAACCAATAAATCAAAAGGGTATTCAATCCATGGATCAGGAGGTTATCCAGATGATAGATAAAGCTGCTCGAACCTCCTATTTGATAGTCTAGTGCCAACGAGATCCAGACCAGAGGTATCCAATAGGTTTTGTGCGTGGTAAAAGCCCAACTCAAAAAATCCAAATTGAAATGATTCAGATTTTGGTTGTGTACGACTAGGTCGAAATCATCCCAATTGAGAAACGAACAAGAAAGCGCAGGAAGGTAAAACAGTAATGTTGGAATGACAGCTGCTAAACCCCATTTCCAAAAACGGTAATCCGAGGAAGAATTTTGGGTCGGGGAAGGCCTGTCAGAAAAACTCTTTTTTTCTTGTAACTTCTCTCTAAATCTTCGAACTTTCCGATTATTCCAACCCGTCTGGCGGGCCAATTCCTCGTCAGAAAGGTCAAGATGTTGGGAGATGAAATCAATTTTTGTTTGGTTGGACAAAGCCATTTCCTAACTAGGAAAAGACAGGTTAAAACAACAAAGCCTTCAACTCCGCAGGGACGTTATCCCGGATAAGCTTGAAAACCTCTTCGGAAGTCTTCAGTTTCAACGCCCCTTGGGCAATGAACTTGGCCTTCTCATAGGGCATCAAACGGATGACCTTTTTGATCTCGGGGATGACCGAAACACTGACCGAAAGTTCGTCGAGCCCCATCCCCAATAGAAGCGGCACGAACTGCGGGTCGCCCGCCATTTCACCGCACATGCCCACCCATTTCCCAGCCTTGTGGCAGGCTTCCACGGTCAATTGAATGAGCCGCAGGATGGCCGGGTTCAAGGGATCATACAGGTAAGCCACCGCTTCGTTCACCCGGTCCACCGCCAAGGTGTACTGGATAAGGTCGTTGGTGCCGATGGACAAGAAGTCCACTTCCTCAATGAGCAGGTCCGCGATGATGGCCGCCGAGGGGATCTCGATCATGGCCCCGATCTCGATGCCCGACCGGAAGACCTGCCCTTCCCTTTTGAGCTGTTGAATGCACTGATTCATGATGATCTTGGATTCCCTCACCTCGGCCACGGTGGAGATCATGGGGAACATGATCTTGATGGGCCCATGGGCGCCCGCCCGCAGGATGGCCCGAAGCTGGGCTTTGAAAAGGTCCGGATATTTCAGGCACAACCGGATGGCCCTCAGGCCCAAAAAGGGATTGCTCTCGTGGGAGGGGTTCAGGTGGGAGAGGAACTTGTCCCCGCCCAGGTCTAGCGTCCGGATGATGGCAGGGTTGGTGCCCGTCTTGGTGGCCAGTTGCTTGTAGGCCTGGAATTGTTCTTCCTCACTAGGGGTATCCAAGCGGTTCATGAAAAGAAACTCGGTGCGGTAAAGACCGATACCTTCCGCCCCATGCCGGGCGAGTTCCTCCAACTCTTGGGGTATCTCAATATTGGCGGCCAAGGTGACCCGGTGATTGTCCGGGGTGACGGCTGGAAGGGTCTGGAGCTCTTCCAGGCTCTTGTGGAACGCCTCGACCTTTTCCTTCAACCGTTGATACTGCTCGAGGGTAGCGGGCGTGGGGTCGATGACCACAAGCCCCTTGTTGCCGTCCACGATGATGGTCTGCCCGTCCTTCACTTGAGAGGTCAGGTTCTGCATCCCCACCACGGCCGGAAGGCCCAGTGACCGGGCCACGATAGCCACATGGGAAGTCTTCCCTCCCGCGTCCGTGCAGAATCCTTTGATGGTGTCGGTGGAAAGGGTCACGGTGTCGGAGGGAGCCAGGTCGGCCGCGATCAAGACCGCTTCTCGGGCGAATTTTTTATGCTGGCCCTTTTCCCCGCCCGTCAGGTTCCGTAGAACCCTTTCGCCCACATCCTGGATATCCCCGCCCCGTTCGCGGAAATACTCATCCCCGAGGGATTCCATGGCGGACTTGAACTTTTCCAAGGCTTCCTGCAGGAGGAACTCCGGGTTCAAACGGCGGGCCGAAATGGCGGCGGGTATCTCTTCCATGAAGAGGGGGTCATCCAAGACCACTTGATGGGCCTGGAAAATAGCGGCGTGCTCGTCGCCCAATTTGACCTTCATCTTGGCTTCCAGTTCGGCGATCTGGGCGCGCGTCTTCGCCACCGCGCCTTGATAACGGGTGGTTTCGCTTTGGGTCTCCGAGGGGTCCAAGGTCCGCTTGGGGGCGGACAGACCTTCGGGACGATAAAGATGAACGGGTCCGATGGCGATGCCGCCGGAAGCCGCTACCCCGTTTAATACCTTTTCGCTCAAAACCAGCTCCTTGAACACCAGCCATTGGCGGTTAGCCTTTAGCGGGTGGCTTTTGCTTTTCGTTTTTTGCTAACAGCTAACAGCCATCAGCTACCGGCTGCCGTTATTCTTTCTCCCCGAACTTATTGGCCAACAACTGCCGGATGGCGGCCATGGCGTCCTTGGCGTCTTCCCCATCGGCGGTGAATTCCAAGTCCGTTCCCCTGGCGGCGGCCAGGGTCATCAGGCCCATCAAGCTCTTGGCGTTCACGTTCTGGATACCATGCGTGATGAGGATATGGCTCTTGAACTTGTTGGCCACCTTGACCAACTCAGCGGCGGCCCTCAAGTGAAGCCCCAGTTTATTGACGATCGGCATTTTCTCGGTCAGTTTCATCGATCCCCCAAAAAAATCAATTTTTAATTCTTAGTTTTTAATTCTAAATCGAGGTCAATTTCAGTCGAAGAATACGACTGAAATTTTCCGAAATTCAAAATTAAGAATTCATAATTCAAAAATATATTCCTCATCGAACCTCTCCCGATGGCAGGACCGGAACAGCGCTCAGGTCCGGCCAAAAGGCCAGGACCAAAGCGAACAAAAGCACCGCGTAGAACAACTGGCTGGGGCTGATCTTGCGTTGAAGGGCGAAAGTGAAAAGTCCCACGATGGCGGTGAAGAAAACCAGCTTCAACAAGAACAACCCAACTTCCTTTTCCAATATGGAAAGGTTCACGAAAACGATAAGCACCCCCAAGAGCACGATGGAGGCAAGCCTCAAGCCCCGAATGGCCTCTTGGAACCCGTACTTGCGAAGGGCCAGGACCACCTGGTCCCCCTTGCGCCAGCCCTGCAGGAAACCCATGGACCGCAGGCCCAAATGGGCGACGTTGTAGACAACCAGGAAGAGAAGCGGAATGATCCAATATTGGCCCTTCACCTGAAAGGCGTGGGAAAGCACCAGCGTGACCGCGATCAACCCACAGTAAGGACGCACGGTGGCCCAAAAAAGGTTGTCCCCCATGGCCGCCACCGGCCCCATCATGCCTACCTTCAGGGCGCTGATCTCCTCTTCCTTTTGCTTTTGCTTGGCGCGGGGCAGTTCCTGCTTTTCCTTTTCCATCCGGACAATGGCGCCCAGGACGAAGGAAGCCATATAAGGATGGGTGTTGAAATATTCCAAGTGCCGTGACAGGGCCTGGGAAAGCTCTTCCTTCGAGGGATAGATCTTTTTAAGGACCGGCAAAAGGGTGAAGGCTACCCCGAAGCTCAAGTACCTCTCGAAGTTCCAAAGGACTTGGATGAAAAAGAGCCGCAGGAAAACCTGGGCCAGGTCCATGCGGGTGACGGGGGCAATGGGTCTTTCTTCAGGGCTCACGCGGTCTCCCCTTTCCCCATATAAACGAGGGTGAGGACGAAACCCACCAACAGGGCCAGCGAGACCAGGTAAACCCCTTGGATCTGGAAAAAGACCGCCAAGCTCATGATGGTAATGATGGTGAGGATGAGATAGACCACCGTCTTTTTTTCCACCAACAGATCGATGACCGCCGAACAGCCCAGGGCCAAAAGCAGCCAATGGGCGTAATAGAGGCCCGCCATGACCTTCGGGGTGAACATGAAGAATAGTTGGGCGCTGAAATGGGCCAGGGTAATGCCCACTGCCGCCGTGAGGAATCCCTTGAGGAAGGTCTCCCCGAGCACCAGCCAGTTGATCCACTCGAAGGTGCGGAAATGGGAACTGAGGACCATCCGCTGGGCGAAATGAAGCCAGCGCACGTTGAAACGACTCATGGCGATATCCCCTTCGGTGCTCAGCGCCGCCCAGGGAATGGCCACCGCCAACGCGAAGGTCATGAGGGATTCCACGGGATATTGGCCTCCCGCCCATTCACAGGTAAAGGCCACCGAGATCCCGGTCAGCATGGTCAGGTCCATGGCCAGGTGAGCGCCGACCGGAAGGTCACCGATCCAGATGAGTTCAATGAGAGCACCCAGCTCGAGACCGATATCCGGATGGCCCAGAAGCCAGCCCACCACGGGGCCGGTCACAATGGGACGCGAGGCCATGGACTGGCCGACGGCCGCCACATCCAGGCTCAGGAAGGCCAGTAAGAGGGAGGTTGCCAGCCAATGGCTCATCATCAACGTTTTCCCCCCGCCTTGGGTTTGGCGCCCTTCTTAACTGCCGCCGAGAGGTCGACCAATTCGGTCGTGACCTTAGTCTTGAAGGTCTCGCCTGGTTTCAAGAAAACTTCCCAACCTAGCAAAAGACAGGACCCTTGATAGACCTTCTCGAAGCCGCCTTCGGACTGGGAGATGGTCTCCACGGGATAACGCCAGAACTTGGCGGGTTTTTCGGTCTTGAAGTTGATCTCCAGTTCCAGCCACCCGTCACGCATGCCCATCTCGGTCACACCCGTTTCTTCGCCCAAGCTCACGAGATTGGAGGGGGTGAGCCCCCGGCCCGCCACGAAATAATTGCGATCCGGCGCGTCACCGGCCAAAAGGGTGAGGTTCCATTCGACGAGGAAGAGGAAGCTAATGTTGGCCGTGCCCTTGTTTTCCAGTTCATAGGAAGCGCCCATTTGGAAATCGCCCGCTTCAAAACGAAGCTCTTTGGAAAGATGCAGAGGTGAGCCGGCGACCTTGCCTTCCCGCCACATTTGGACCTTCAGCGCCTTGCCCGCCGGCTCCCCGACTTTGGAATGAAAGGGCGCGTTGTTGAAGTCCCCCAATTCTTGATAGCGGCTGGAGGCCATCTGTTCTAAGTCGCTGTTCAGGGGCACGAAATGCTCCACCAGGCTCATGCGACGGGCGGGGTCGTAAAAAAGCTTGTTCTGCAAGCCCGGCTCTTTCATGCGGACCATGTCGTGGATACTGGCCACTTGGGAAGGATCCTGGCTGGCCTCTTTGAAGGCCAATAGTTTGCCGTGATAGGCTTCTTTTCTTCGGGTCAAATTGTCGGAAAGGTTGATGGGCCGTTTTAGATAATCCAGTTCGCTCAAGGACCCGCCCGCGTAAGGTTCCAAGACCGCGTGATAGTGAGCGCTTTCCACCACGATCTCATCCCGGCCATCCTTGTTGAAGTCGGCGGTTTGGACATGGAACCCGCTCGGGGAAACGGGCAGGAGGGACTCGGCCAGCCTTTCGGCCTCGATCAATTGGCGGTAAACGGCGAAACGCAAGTGGTTCAGGTAAAGCCCGCCGAAGACCCCATGCCAATAGGGACAATTGCACTGACCCCGGTAAAGGGCCAACAGGGCTTCTTGGAAGACCGCCTTTTCCTTAGGGGTCGACTTTTTCTCGACCCTCTTACGGGCCGCTTCCACTTTTTGGGAGACCCAGAGCATCTTCTTGTGCATATGATTGCTTTCGGGGTATTTGGCGAAGAAGTTGCGCCAGAAGCCGCCCTTCAGGTAACGGTCATAGCGGGGCAGTTCGCCCTTGTCCCTCAGTTCATGGCGGATATTCTCATATTCTTCCGCGGCTTCGGCCGGCAGGGACCATTCGCCCATTTCCGTGTAGGAACCGGTGGGAAGATTGAGGATGCCCCGGGAGGGGTATCGCTCCAGGAATTCCTTAAAGGTCATCGTGTTGAGCCAGGACGCGTTCTCTTCCAGGGCCTTGAAGAACCTCTCCAGCCAGCCTTCCTCATAGACCCACTTATAGGTATCGGGCCAACCGCCGAACTTCTCGCCGTCGTCCATGAGCACCACGCAACGGTCGCCCTCTTCAGTGGCCACGGAGCGCAGATAGTCGATGGCCGCGTCCACCGCCTGGAAAGGGACCAGGTAGCGCATTTTTTCGGATATGGGGAACACGCTCACGGTCTCCCCTTGTTCTTCCATCAGATAATGTCCGAAGGTCTGTTCTTCCTTGAGACCCACGGCCTTGAGGTGGGCGTCGTCGGTGACGATGTACTTCACCCCGGCCTCAGCCAGGCTTTTGGTGAGATGGGGTTCCCAAACCCGTTCGGCCAGCCACATGCCTTCGGCCGCGGCCTTGAACTTGTCCTTGAGGTAAGCGGTCTGGGTGCGGATCTGCCCGACCTTGTCCCGGTCCGGAAGGACCGCCAGGATGGGCTCATACATGGCACCGGTGAAAAGCTCCACCTGACCCCGGTCCGTCATCTCTTTGAGCCTCTTGAAATACTCAGGCCGGTTAGCCTCGATCCATTCCAAAAGGGGGCCGGTCACATGGAAAACGCATTTCACTCGGGGATGCTTGTGCAATATCGTAAGGAAAGGTTCGTAGGACTTTTGGTAAAGTTCCTCGAA
>CAZLND010000080.1:0-9930 GCA_964560635.1 uncultured bacterium
TTGGATTCCGGGATATAGCGATCCGCGTCTTCCCCGCCTTCGCCGGTATTGGACTTGCCGCCGATCCGATTCATGGCGATAGCCAGGGTTTGGTGGGCTTCTTGGCTGATGGAACCATAGGACATGGCACCGGTGACGAACTTCTTGACGATCTCACTGGCCGGTTGCACTTGGTCCAGGGGGATCGAATTGCCCTTCTTGAACTTGAAAAGCCCGCGCAGGGTAGCCAAGGCCCGCGATTGCTCGTTAACGTCGGCGGAGTAGGCTTTGAAAAGTTTGTAGTTGCTGGTCTTCACCGAAGTTTGGAGCTTATGGATGGTGTCAGGGTTGAAAAGATGCTTTTCCCCGTCCCGGCGCCATTGGTATTTGCCGCCCCAGTCCAGGTCCAGTTCACGGGAGGGCCTTTCCGGGAAAGCGCCGCGGTGGCGTATTTCGGATTCGGCGGCCACTTCGGTCAAGCCGATGCCTTGGATGCGAGTGGCGGTCCAGGTGAAATATTTATCGATGAACTCGGCGTTAAGGCCCACGGCCTCGAAGATCTGCGCGCCACGGTAGCTTTGGATGGTCGAGATACCCATCTTCGACATGACCTTTACGATGCCCTTATTGGCGGCCTTGATGTATTTCTTGACGGCGGTCTTGTGGTCGATCTCGGGCGACAAGATGCCACGGCGGATCATGTCGTCCAGGCTCTCGAAAGCCAGGTAAGGGTTGACCGCGTTGGCGCCGTAACCCAAGAGCAAGGCGAAGTGATGCACTTCACGGGGTTCGCCGGATTCCAAGATGAGACCCACCTTGGTGCGCTCGCCCTTCTTGATGAGGTGATGGTGGACGCCCGACATGGCCAAGAGGCTCGGGATAGGGGCGTTATCGTGATCCAGGCCCCTGTCCGAAAGAACGATGATCTGATGACCATCCTTCACGGCCTTGCTGGCCTTTTCACAGACTTCCTCGATGGCCTTAGCTAAACCAGCTCCGCCTTCGGCGACCTTATAAAGGATAGGAAGGGTGATGGACTTGTAGTTCTTGAATTTGATATGGGTGAACTTGGCCAACTCGTCATTGTCCAAGATGGGGCTCTTAAGCTCGATCTGGCGGCAGGATTCGGGGGTGGGCTTCAAAAGGTTCCCCTCGGGGCCGATGGTCGTATTGACCGAGGTCACCAGCTCCTCACGGATGGCGTCCAGGGGCGGATTCGTGACCTGGGCGAACAATTGGCGGAAGTAGTTAAAGAGGGATTGGGGCTGATTGGACAACACCGCCAGGGGGGTGTCATCGCCCATGGAGCCGATAGCTTCTTCCCCGTTGGTGGCCATAGGGGCCATCAAGATACGGACATCCTCATGGGTATAACCGAAGGCCTTCTGGCGCTTCAGGACGGTCGGGTGGTCGGGCTCGGGCACATGCGGGGCTTCCGGCAATTTTTCCAGGCTGGTGAGGTTTTCCTTGAGCCACTCGCCGTAAGGCTGGGCCTTGGCGATCTTTTCCTTCAATTCAGTGTCATCAATGATGCGGCCCTCATGCAAGTCGATGAGGAACATCTTGCCGGGTTCCAGGCGGCCTTTCTTGGCCACACGGGAAGGTTCGATATCCAAAACACCGACTTCGGAAGCCATGATGACCATGTCGTCCTTGGTCACGTAATAACGCGAGGGACGCAAGCCGTTACGGTCCAAAACCGCCCCGACCACGCGGCCGTCGGTGAAGGCGATGGAAGCGGGTCCATCCCAGGGTTCCATGAGGCAGGAATGGTAATGATAGAAGTCTTTCTTGTACTGCGGCATGGTGGCATGGCCCGTCCAGGCCTCGGGGATCATCATCATCACCGAATGGGGCAAGCTACGGCCCGCCATGACCAAGATCTCCAGGGCATTGTCGAAGGTGGCCGAGTCGGACTGCCCTTCCCTGACTATAGGAAGGATCTTCTTGATCTCATCCTTCTTGAAATGGTCGCTCTCGAAGAGGGCTTCCCGGGCGTGCATCCAGTTGATGTTGCCGCGCAGGGTGTTGATCTCCCCATTGTGGGCGATGTAACGGAAAGGATGGGCCAGGTCCCAAGAAGGGAAGGTATTGGTGGAAAAGCGGGAATGGACCAGGGCCAGGGCGGATTCGAGCGAATTGTCCCGTAGGTCCCGGAAATAAGGGGCCACTTGGCCGGGGGTCAACATGCCTTTATAGATGATGGTCCGGCAGGACATACTGGCCACGTAAAAGAGATGTCGCTCGGTGAGGGTCGAAGCCGCCACTTGGTTCTCCACCCGTTTGCGGATGAGGAAGAGCTTCCGTTCGAAAGCGTCTTGATCCTTGATGTCTTTGGACTTACCGATGAAGACCTGCTTCATTACCGGCTCGGAAGCGCGGGCCGTGGGCCCCACCTCGCTGTTGTCCGTGGGCACCAAGCGCCAACCTAAAAGGGTTTGGCCTTCTTCTTGGATGACCTCGGCGAAAAGTTCCTCACAATATTTGATGTGGTCGGCCAGTTTGGGCAGGAAAACCACCCCGACCCCATATTCCCCCTCGGGGGGCAGGGTGAGATTGAAGGAGGCGGCTTGTTTGCGGAAGAACTTATCGGGGATCTGAAGGAGGATGCCGGCCCCGTCACCCGTGTTGGTTTCGCAGCCGCAGGCGCCGCGGTGGGCGAGGTTCAGGAGGATCTCCACGCCTTGCCGGACGATGTCGTGGGACTTCTTGTTCTTCATGTTCGCGACAAAACCCACCCCGCAGGAGTCTTTCCCCGCGTCGAAAGGATATAAGAGGTTTTCACCGGGTTTTGCGACGATTGGCTGTTCAGACATTAGGTTCTCCCGCCCCTGCAAGGGCATTTAGGGTCAAAAAAAGCGGCCTCTTTTTGAGAGCCGCGGGACGTCGTAAGCGAAGTGGGCAGTTAAATTACAATATATAGTAGTGATTTTCAAGCAAACTTCATACCAACAGGGGTGTCTTTCAAAACAATGGATTTATGAGGCCTTGTCGAATTTGGCGGGAAGCCTGGGGTTAAACCATACAGTTTTGGCGGACGCAATTGGCCGCTTGGGACAAAACTGTCCGGGTCCGCTGGGTTTCAGGCGCCAAAATAACCCTTCATAAATTGCCTTTTGGCTTCCGGGAACCGGTCTTCGCGGATAGCCTTTTGCATCATCCCGCAGATCTCCATCATGAAATGAAGGTTATGAAGGCTCAGTAACCGCAGGACCAATAGCTCCTCAGCCTGCAAAAGATGCCGCAAGTAAGCCTTGGTATAATTCCGGCAACATTCACAGGTACATTCCGGGTCCAGCGAGGAAAAGTCCCCGTTATATTGCGCGTTCTTCAAGATAACCCGGCCCTTGCGGGTCAAGGCCGTGCCGTTACGGGCGATACGGGTGGGCATGACACAATCGAACATATCCATTCCCCGTTCCACGCATTCCCAAAGGTCTTCCGGTGTCCCAACCCCCATCAAGTATTTTGGTTTGTCTTCGGGTAACAAGGGGGCGGTATATTTAACGACTTCATAAATGCTCTCCTTTGGCTCCCCTACCGACACTCCCCCGATGGCGTAACCCGGAAAACCCAGGGCCACCAATTGTCTGGCGCTCTTCTCCCGAAGATGGGGAAAATTGGACCCTTGGACAATACCGAAGAGGGACTGAGTTGTTTCTTTACCGCTTTTGCGGTGTGCGTTCAGGCACCGCTCAGCCCAGCGGGTGGTCCTTTGCACCGATTGGTCCACGTAATCCTCGGCCGAGGGATAGGGAATGCACTCGTCAAAAGCCATGATGATATCGGCGCCGATCTTGTGCTGGAGAGCGGTGGCGCTTTCGGGATTCATTTCCCATTTACTGCCGTCCAAGTGGGATTGGAACTGGACCCCGTCCTCGGTGATTTTGCGCAGGTCCGCCAAACTGAAGACCTGGAATCCTCCGCTATCGGTCAGGATCGGTTTGTCCCAATGCATGAATTTGTGCAGACCACCGGCCTTCTCAATAAGATCCGCGCCCGGCCGAAGCATCAAGTGGTAGGTGTTGGCGAGAAGTATCTCGGACCCGCAAGCCAGCACATCCTCGGTCGAGAGGGCCTTGACCGAGGCCTGGGTCCCCACAGGCATATAGCAAGGCGTTTTCACTTCCCCATGGGTCAGTTTCAAAACCCCTGTCCGCGCGGAGGTCTTCGAGTCTTTGGCGGTCACCGTGAATTCATGCATAAAGGAACTTGAACCCCTGTTTTATTTTTTTACTCTAGATTTTCGCTGTCATTGCGAGGAGTGCCCCGCGTATAGCGGGGCGATTACGACGCGGCAACCTCAGTTTAAATATGCCTTTTCCCAAGGAAGTTTATTTTGGAACTGGGGTTGCTTCGTCATGATCGACCGCCTATTCGGCGGTCATTCCTCGCAATGACGAATAAACTGAGACGCTGCCCCCCATTTCAAAGCCAACCCCAACCACAAACCGCAAACCAAAAGCGATAAAAAGCACCCAAGTTTAAAGGAGGTCGGCTGGTAACTCAAAGAGACTTCTTCCTCACCGTCATTCAAGACCGCTCCCCTGAATCCGCCGTTCACGACTTCCACAGGACGCGGTTCCCCTTTCACCGCCGCCCGCCACCCGGGGTAAGCCGTTTCGCTGGAAACCAGCAAGGCCCGGCCCTTCCCCTTCGCCATCAGACCGATATGGCCCGGTCCCCGGAAGGTCTCACTCACCTCACGGTGAGAATATTCCCCATAGGAGGTAGTGTGGGAGACTTTGCAGTTGTTCCGGAGGTCATCCGGAAGCAGATAGGGAAAGGCCCGGCTCTCTTTGGATAACCTCAAAGGACCGGCGATTCGGACCGAGAACCACTTGGGATAGGCCCCCGGATCCACGGACAGCTTCCCCGCTTCATCCATCGAATAGCTCACACCCAAATAATCCAGGACCTTCTGGGGAGGACCCTCCCCTTCCCACAGGTAGCAACGCAGGTAGAAGTCCAACATCAGGGGGTTCACGAACGATAATTCCTCCCGTCCGAAGGCCAAAGGGAAGTCCGGCGCCAAGGCCTCCTTCAAATGCCCATAAGCCCCCCCAATACTGGTGGCCGATAGAACGCCGTAGGAATCGGTGACTTTCGGGGACTGATAGATCCGTCCGGGCGCCCGCATTTTTTCAAGGATAGGAGGGCTGTCCTCGTAAAAGCCGCGCTCCATGGTGAAGTTCAAATTTTGATCGGCTGGCCCCAATGAAAGGACGATCGCGCATAATAAAAAGGCCCACCGGGCACCCGGGGGAAAAAAGTCCTTGAAAGCCGCGCAGAGGCACAAGGCACAGGCCACCCAAGCCGAAGCCAGGTCCGTCGGAGTTCCCGCCCCAAAAGCCCAAAGGAAGAACAGAAGGGTCAATAGGGCCCAGCCCCATTCCACCTTTCCTTCCGCCTTACCCTCGACCAATCCGGCGAGGGCCTCCACCGATGACCTTGCCGCGTAAAAAAAGACCAGGATCAAGAGATATCCGGACCGAGCCACCCAATGGTAAAAAGGCACCAACCATCGGACCCCGTCGCCCAGGACGAGGGTGGACCCCATGGCCAAAACCGTGAACAGGAAGAACAACCCCAAGGAGATGACCTCGACCTTTCTTTTGAAAGCTCCCCATACCATGGCGGTGAGGGCCGGGATGCCCATGAAAAAGGTGGAAAGCCAATAGGGGATCGGGCCGGATCGATGAAGCGGATGTCCCGAATGGAAGGGTTCCAACCAGGTCATCAAACTTTCCAATGGCAGGCTTTGGAACATTCCAAGGCGGCGGTCGATATTGCTCAGGCCTTTGAACTCGATGAAGGGCAGACCCCAGGAAAGATTGAACACCAAAGCCAAGCCCGCGCCTAGGACCAACCAACCCGTATAAGCCCCCCACATTTCCTTGAGCCGTCCCTTCGATCGAAGGACCCATTCCAAAGCAAGGGCCAGAAGGGTCAGATAGCAAAAGAGGGGATATCCGGCCGCCATTTGCATGGCCAAGCAGAACGAGAAGCCCAGGGGAGCCCCAACCCGGCCTTTCCCAAGCCTTTCCCGGGCAAGGAATATCCAAGGCACCCAAGCGTAAGCCAGGAGCATGACCGGATCCCAGGTAAAGCAGACCACCGCGGCGGGAAAACCGAACAAGAGCGCCCCGGCTAACGACGCCCAACAAGAAGCTCCCCTTTGCCGGGCATAGGCCCAGAAGCCCACCATGCCCAAAAGATGATGGCCCACGATGGCGAAATTAAAAGCGGTGACGGGTGAGAAAAGGAAATAAAAAAGACGAAGGGGCGGGTACCAAACCGCCATCTCCGGATCGGCCAGATAAGGCGTTCCCATGCCCGCGTCAGGGTTCCATAAGGGGATCAACCCTTGATGAAGGACATCGCTTCCCCACTTCCAAAGAGGGAAAAAGAAACGAGAAGAATCCTCCAGCACGAAGGTCTGGCCTTGGAATAAGACCTGATGGTGAAAATAGGCCCATAACCCGGCCAACACCAATAAGCTGAGGATCTGGTCTTTGGTTCGTTTCACGATGTCCCCATGATAAACCTTCACCCGGCCATCGGCGGCGGGTAAAATACGCGGTCATGGAAAGAAATATCTATACCCCGCCCGGAGGCCCGCCCCAAAGCGGTCCCAGCCGGGATATCTATACCTTGATGGGTGAGGAAAATATCTTCAAGATGCTTTTGGACTTTTACCGGGAATTGGAAAGATCCCCCATCCGCGGCCTCTTCCCTCCCGATATGGAGGAAGCCTCCAAAAAATCGGCCAAATTCTTCGTGCAGGTGCTCGGTGGACCGCCCCTTTATGTCATCGACCACGGACCGCCCCGCATGCGGGCCAGGCATTTGCCCTTTGAGATCGACGAAAAGGCCCGACAGGAATGGCTCGATTGTTTTGGACGGGTCCTGGAGAACGCTGAAAGCAAATACAACTTTCCCGCTCAACATCTTCAGGGTTTCAAGGATTTCTTGAGGGACTTTTCGGCATGGATGGTCAACAAACAAACCTAATTGCCGTCATTGCGAGGAGTGTCGCCCGAATAGGGCGACGTTAACGACAAAGCAACCCCAGTTCCAAATATGCTTTTTCCTCGTTTTGTTAACCGTGACTGAATTTGAATTCCAAAAAAAGTATTTTAGGAAAGACATATTTAAACTGAGGTTGCTTGGGCCTTCGCAAAGAGCTATGGCCCACAGGTCGTCTTTATTCCCTTGTCTGGCGTAGCCTTGGCGAAGCCAGATCGCAATGACAGCTATCTTTTGCGCTTATGGCGCTTACGCGAAGGTTTCGGGCGACGGCGTGGCTTGGGCCGGGACTTAGGCTTTGAAACAACCCCCTTGGATGGGGATTTTTTGTAATAAATGAGTTCCGGATCATTGCGGTCTAGGTGGGTAATGAAGCCCGACTTCACGAACCCTTCCCTCTCAAAAACCCCCTGCATGGCCTTGTTCGACTTGTTCGTGGAGCTGAATAGCTTGTTCCCCGCCGATAGATTTTCCATGGCCTTGATCATGGCCGAAGCCACCCCATGCCGGCGCATCTGAGGATGGACGACGACTAGGTCGATGAAATAATGACTGTAAAAATCCTTGGTCCAGATGAGGAACCCCGCGGGGATGCGGCCAACGTAGGCGATGAAGACGCGTTTTTCCTTGAGCGCGGCGTTCAGATGTCGGAGTTTATGCCAGTGGGGCGCGGCGGCCTGATTGATCTGCACCATGGCTTTGCGTTGACGAACGTTGGCTTGTTCGATCTTGAGCTTGAATTCCCGTTCGATCATGTCCATGTGTTATTCCCGTGTCGAGAGAGTGTCGCCCTAGAGCCAACCATATCCGAGAAAAAGCTGTTTTTCTAGCTTCTTTTAAGCCGTCAAAATGGGCCTTTTGGGGCCCGGCACGCCACCCGAGTTAGATCTCCATCACCACGGGCATGACCATGGGACGGCGGGTTGATTTTTGGAAGTAGAACTTCTGTAGGGATTTGCGCATGGTTTCTTTCACCGTAGACCAGTCGGTGACCTTGTCGTGGATCTCTTCCTCAATGACGTGACGGATGTGGTCTTTGGCTTCATTCATCAGATCCTCCGACGGGCTCTCGGAAAAACCACGGGTGACTAGGTCAGGTCCGCCGACGATCACTCCTTTGGTCGTATCCACCGTGATGAGCGCTACCACCACCCCATCCTGGGAAAGATGCAACCGGTCCCGGAGGACCACTTGGCCCACATCGGCCATGTGCTTGCCATCCACCAGGATGGTCCCGCCCTCCGATTCCTTCTCGATCTTCACTTGGTCCCCGTCGATCATCAGCTTTTCACCATTTTCCAGGATAAAGGTGTTCTCGGAAGGCATTCCCATTTCCTCGGCCAGTTTGGCGTGGAGCACCAAATGGCGGTACTCGCCGTGAACCGGCAGGAAATACTTGGGCTTCACTAGGGCCAGCATGATCTTTTGTTCCTCACGGCAGGCGTGGCCCGACACGTGGATCTCGGAAACAGCCTCATAGAGGACCTCGGCGCCCCGGCGGTAAAGAAGGTTGATGATGTTGGAGATCGAACGCTCGTTGCCCGGGATAGTTCGGGCCGACAAGAGGACCATGTCGTCGGGCTGGAGGTTGATCTGTTTGTGATCCCCCATGGCCATACGGGAGACGCTGCTCATGGGTTCCCCCTGGCTTCCCGTGGTGACGATGACCACTTCCTTCGGGTCCATGCCCTTCAAGTTATCCGGCTGGATGATCATATTCGCCGGGATATGCATGAAGCCCAGGTCCCGGGCCACTTGGGTGTTGCGGACCATGCTGCGGCCCATGATGCAGACCTTGCGGCCCACCTTCTTGGCCGATTCGATGACCTGTTGAACGCGATGGATATTGCTGGCGAAACAAGCCACGATGATGCGGCGCTTGGCTCGGGGGAAAATGCGGTCGAATTCGTCGCCCACGACCTTTTCGGAAAGGGTATAGCCTTCCCTCTCCACGTTGGTAGAGTCGGACATGAGCAAAAGGACGCCTTTGGACCCGTAATCGGCGAAACGGTTCAGGTCGATAGGAACGCCGTCAATGGGGGTCGGATCGATCTTGAAGTCCCCGGTATGGATGGCCACGCCAGCCGGGGTCGTGATGGCGATACCACACCCGTCCACGATGCTGTGGGTGACCCGGATGAATTCGATGTGGAAAGGGCCTAGGTCGAAGGTCTGCTTGGGGTCCACCTCGATGAAGGTAGGCGTCTGCGGGAGCTTGAACTCTTCCAGCTTGGCCTTGACGAACCCCAGGGTGAGCTTGGTCCCGTAGATGGGGACGTTGAGTTTCTGGAGGAGGTAAGGAACGGCGCCGATATGGTCCTCGTGGCCGTGGGTCAAAAGGACGGCCTTGAGATAATCGGGCTTTTCGGCCAGGAAATTGAAGTCGGGGATGATGTAATCGACCCCCGGGTGCATCTCGTCGGGGAACATGAGCCCCGCGTCGATCATGACGGCTTGACCGTCATATTCCAGCAGCGCCATGTTCTTACCGATCTCGCCCAGGCCCCCCAGGGGGATGAAGGAAAGTGTTCCCAAAATGTGGTTCCTTTAAAAAATGATCGCTCGAAAAAAAGAGGCCTTCTCCCTTATGGAAGAAGGCCTGGTTTGCTCATCGTTGTTCATGGCCGGTTACCAGCGGTTGCCGTAGTCCCCGCCCGAATCCCTTTTGCCGCCGCCACGGTGGTCCCGGCGCTTTCCACCGCCACCGAAATCGTCCTTGCCGCCGCCAAAACCGCCCCCAAAACCACCTTCGCGACCGCCGCCGCCACCACCGAAACCGCCATCCCGGCGGCCTCCGCCACCGCCCCGGTTGAAACCGCCACCACCACCTTTGCGGTCTTCCATAGGCCTGGCCTCATTGACGACGATCTTGCGCGAGCCGAGCGTGGCGCCGTTCATCTTCTCGATAGCGGCCTTGGCTTC
>CAZLND010000081.1:0-9889 GCA_964560635.1 uncultured bacterium
GATGGGGGTCGAGGGCCGCCCGGCCTCAGACCTCCACCCGGATGGAATCTCCCAAGAGATTCTCCAAGTTGTAAAACCGCCTCGCGTCTTCCTTGAACACATGAACCACCACATCCACAAAATCCAAGATCCACCAGCTGTCATCCTTCGAGCCATTGGTATAAATCGGACCCTCCCCTTTGGGGAAACCGTCCCTGAGGGAGGCGACGATGGAGGAAACATGCGTGGACGAGGTCCCGGAGCAAAGGACAAGATAATCGGTATAGGAAACGATCTGGCCGACATCCAAGGTAACGATCTCCAAGGCTTTTTTATCTTCCAAAGCCTGAATAATGTTGGCTAAAAGCGTATTGTTTTTCTTTTTCAAATCAAAGTTCCCTTAACGAGGATGGGCTTTCACGTATTCAATGGCCTTGGACAGTTCAACAACGATATCGGTATTGAATTGGTGTCTTAGTTCATTGACCCGGGTAAAAAGATGCCCTTTTTCGGAGACCACATATTTAGGAGGCAGGCGGTTCAGGGCATAAGCCATTATATCCAGTTTCACTTTCTCATCGAACCCGAAGGATCTGTAAGGTTCGGTCCTTAGCATCTCTTCCAAAGCGTTCTTAACGGCGTCTTCCATGAAATTGCTCAGTTGCAAGTCGGGGCTCCGCTCAGAGATAGAGTTGGTGATTGTGGATGAATTGCTCGACGGGCTCCGGAAGCAGGTATTTGATGCTCTTCCATTCCTTGACGCGGCGCCGGATGTTCGTGGCGCTGATGTCCAACATGGCGATATCCTCGATCAAGATGTTGTCCAAAAGCTCATTGGCCACCGAGTAATTCTCCGATGCCAGGAAATATTGATTGAAGATCTTTTGGATATCATATCCAGGACGGGGCACCGCGATGAAACGGCATAATTTCAGGAGTTCCTCGATATTCTTCCAGGTGGATATCTCCATCAACATATCCGCCCCCACAATGAAATAAAGTTGGACCTTGTCCCCGAACAACTGCCGGAAATGTTTCACTGTATCGATGGTATAGGACTTACCACCCTTGTGCACCTCGAACATCGAGACCTCAAAACAGGGGTTACTGACCGTGGCTAGGTTGGTCATGATAAGCCGTTGTTTGGCGTCGACAAGGGTCTCGGGTTCCTTATGAGGGGGCAAGTAAGTAGGGACAAAAATGACTTTATCGAGGTTGAATTTGGTCCGGACCTCCTCGGCGATAGCCAAGTGGCCGTAATGGATCGGGTTGAAGGTGCCCCCGAACAGGGCCACTGATTTCATCAACGCGACGGCTCGTCCGGATCTTTGAGGAAAGAATCGATCATGTCGCCCGTCAAGAACTCCCCTTCCCCTTGTTCCCCACTCGGCGCACTGTCCGTGGAAAAGGGCGCGAGAGGAGAAGCGGCAGGGACCTTGCCTTTCTTTGAAGCTTCGTCCCCGTCCTTCTTGGACTTTTCATCCTTTGGCGTCGAGGAGATGACCCTCCCTTTGGCGGCATTGACCAAATTTTCCAGCTCGTCCTTGCTCAGTCCGCTGGTCGCCGAAACCTTCATTTGCTGCATTTGCCCGGTGGCCACGTTTTTCGCCGTGACATTCACGATACCGTTCGAGTCGATGGAAAACGTCACTTCGATCTGCATGGTGCCAGCGGGCGCCGGGGGGAGGCCGATGAATGAAAAAAAGCCTAAGGTCTTGTTATTGGCCGCGATCTTCGATTCACCTTGGAGGACCTTCACGTTCACGGAGGTCTGCATATCCTTCACGGTGGAATAAAGTTTGCTCATTTTTGTCGGAACGGTCGTATTTCGCGGGATGATCACGCTAAAAGCCCCGCCTAATGTTTCCACGCCCAATGAAAGGGGCGTCACGTCCAAAAGCAAGGCATTGCGGACGTTGCCGTTGATGATCCCGGCTTGAATGGACGCGCCCATGGCGACCGATTCGTCCGGGTTGACCTTGGTGTTCGGGTCGCGATTGAAGAAGCGCTTTACCACTTCCCGGACCTTGGGCATGCGGGTCATCCCTCCCACCATGAGGACCTCGGTGAGGTCATTAGGGGTCAAGTTGGCGTCCTTGAGGGCCTTTTTACAAGGCTCTAAGGACCTTTCGACCAAAGGCGTGACCATGGCCTCGAACTCAACCCGGCTAAGGGTATAGGAGAGGTTCAAAGGGGTTTCGTCTTTTTTAGCGATAAAAGGCAGATTGATGTCGACACTAGCCGCGGCTGAAAGGTCGCATTTAGCTTTTTCAGCGGCCTCCCGGAGACGTTGAAGGGCCACCGGTTCGTTCCGAAGGTCCACGCCCGTCTCGGAGGTGAATTTTTCAAGGACCCACTGCATAAGAGCCTGGTCAAAATCGTCCCCGCCTAGATGGGTATCGCCGCAAGTGGCCAAAACCCGATAGAGACCGTTCAAGAGTTCCAGGATGGTCACATCCAGTGTCCCGCCCCCCAAGTCATAGACGGCGATCTTTTGATTCTTTTTGGTGTCAAAGTCATAAGCCAAAGCCGCGGCCGTCGGTTCATTGATGATCCGAAGGACCTCGAACCCGGCGATCTTTCCCGCATCCTTGGTGGCTTGGCGCTGGGAATCATTGAAATAAGCGGGCACCGTGATGACCGCATTGGTGACCTTTTCCCCGAGACGCGCTTCCACGTCTTGTTTGATCTTTTGGAGGATGATGGCCGATATCTCTTCAGGGGATTTCAGCTGCTCGTCCAAGTGGACCCGAATATCCCCGTTTTCGGACCCTTCCACTTCGTAGGAAACCAGGCTCTTATCCCGCTGGACATCCTCATCGGTGATCTTCCGGCCGATGAAACGTTTGATGGAAGAAACGGTGCCCTTCGGATTGGTGATGGCTTGATGTTTGGCGTCCAAACCGACCAGCCAATTCTTTTGGGCGGTCCAAGCGACGACCGAAGGAGTGGTATGGTACCCGTCGGAATTAGGAATGACTTGGGGTTCGCCGCCGTTCAAATAGGCAACGCAAGAATTGCTTGTCCCAAGGTCGATACCGATGGCTAGGCTTTTGTCGGCCATTTAATCCTCTGCAGCTTTTGTTTTTTTCCCGTAAATATAACCCATGGCGGTGCTCAACGTCTTTTTCACCTCATAATCGTTCGGGTTGAATTTGACCACCCGTTCGAAGCAAGTGACCGCGTCCTTGAAATTGCCCTGATATCCATACAGGATGCCAAGATTATAGTGGGAGTTCGCGAATCCGGGGATAAGCTTGATGGCCGCCACCCATTCATGTTGGGCCTGGTTCCAATTATCGCGCTCCTCGAAGAAAGCGTTCCCCTTCTTGAAATGCTCTTCCGCTTCGGTCTCTTCCTTCGATCTCATCATTTTGAGCAGACCCTTCTTGACACCGACAAGCTCACCCAATTCCCTGCGAATATCATTTCGGACCTGGAAATTATAGACCTCCCTTTTCTCCGGGTCACTCAGGACCGAATAGGCTTCCACGATCTCCATGGTCTTTTCGATCGCCCAATCCTGCTGGGTGGGGTTACGGTCAGGATGATGCTCGAAAATGAGCTGTTTATAGGCGTCCTGAAGCTGTTCGGGACTGATCGGGGGATAAAGCTTGAAGATCTCATAGTAATTTTTCTTGGCCATCGACCCTTGACCCCTTGAGGACCCGCTATTCCGAAAGAACGGACTGAAACATTGGAAAAACCAACGTTATTTTACATTTTATCAGGAGCGTTTTAAACCGCTTTAAGCGCCATGTACTGGCGAAAAAGCACTAAAAATCACTTTTTCACCAAGGACCCATCAGGTCTCGGTTTTGACCAGGTTGTCCTTATGAACGGCTTCATCCGCCGATTTAGAACCGAGCCTTGAGATGATTTCAGTGGTTTTCAACCCCTTGATGAGGTCCAGATCGGCGGAAGAATAGTTGATGACTCCGCGAGCGATCTCCTCCCCATTCTGCCCCACGATCTTCACGATATCCCCTTTGACCCAATGGCCCGAGACCTTGACGATACCGGTGGGCAAAAGGCTCTTATTCTTCTCTAAGATCGCGCTTTTAGCTCCCCCATCGACGATGACTTCACCTTTGGGTTTGACGCTCCAGGCCAGCCATTTTTTCCGCCCAGCCATCCTGTCCTCGGACGGGAAAAAAAAGGTACCTATCTTATCCCCCGCCAAGATCCTCTCCAGGACATTCCGGGTTTTGCCGTTAGCGATCACCATAGGTATCCCAGAGCGCATCATGCTCTTGGCCGTTTGGACCTTGGTGGCCATCCCGCCTGTTCCAACGCCTGACCGGGCCCTGGTTGCCGTCTTTTCAATGTCCTTGGAGAATTCATGGACGTCCAGGACCAATTTAGCTTTGGGATTGAGCTTGGGGTCCTCTTCGAACAAACCGTCCGTATCGGTCAAAAGCACCAAAAGATCGGCTTCCGAGAGATGGGTCACCAAAGCCCCCAGGGTGTCGTTATTCCCGAACTTGATCTCCTCAACGGCGACCGTATCATTCTCGTTGATGACCGGGACGATCTTGTGATGAAAAAGCTCCGTTAGAGTGTTGCGTGCGTTGCCGTAACGTTGTCGACTGGAAAAATCCTCCCCCGTGAGGAGGATCTGGGCCACTTTCAACCTCGAGCCCTGGAACGCGGCTTTATAGGCATGCATCAGGTTACTTTGGCCGATGGCGGCCAAGGCCTGCAGTTTGGCGATCTCGACTGGGCGCTTTGCCAAACCCAGTTCGTACAACCCGGCGGCGATAGCCCCGGAAGTGACGATCACGGTTTGGATGCCCTGATCCTGGAAATGACGGACCTGTGCGGCCAAACGACGCAAAAAGCCCCTCTGGATCCGGCGTTTCTTTTCGTCGGTCAAAAGGCTGCTTCCGATCTTGATGACGATCTTCCGCGCCTTGGAAAGATATTGCATCCTCTCAGCCATTCTTTTGACCCTCCCGAGGGCCCAACTCAAAAGCCATTTCCTCATCGTCACAAAAGACCGAATCCCCTTGTTTCACGCCTCTTTTTTTAAGCTCCCGAATGACACCCATCCTTTGCAGGATCTTGTAGAAGCGCTCCACCGCGTCCGGATTGTCGAAATTGGTCATGGCGACCCATTTCGTGATCTCCGGGCCGGTCACCCGATAGATATTCCCGTCCTTTTCGATGCTAAAACGGGTCTTGGCCTGGTAAAGGGTCCCCGCGCTTTCCTTCTCAGGGGCTTGGGGCCGGGCATTGACTTCGGCCAGCATCTTCCAAGTCTCCTCCATCAGCTTCTTCAATCCTTCGCCGGTCACCGATGAAATGGACATGACTTTGTATTTCTTTTTCTTGAGCTTCGCCATCCACTCGTCCAGGGGTTTGTCCGTTGCCGAATCCGCTTTGGTCAACAGGATCAATTCGGGCATCTTCGAGAACTTCGGGCTATGCTGTTTGAGCTCATGTTGGATTGTCTTGATCCTTTTCTCGAGCTCCTTGAAATTCTCCACCGAAACCGATTCTACCAAATGAAGTAGGATCTTTGTCCGTTCCAAATGCCGGAGGAAACGGATCCCCAATCCCTTTCCTTGGCTGGCGCCTTCGATCAAGCCCGGGATATCGGCCAACACGAAATTTCGATTGCCGGATAGTTGGACCACTCCCAACTGGGGTTCCAGGGTGGTAAAAGGATAATCGGCGATCTTGGGCCGAGCATGGGTGGTTCGGGATAACAGTGTTGATTTTCCCGCGTTCGGGAACCCAACGATCCCCACGTCCGCTAAAAGTTTGAGTTCAAGCTTCAGGACCTTCTTTTCACCCGGCTCGCCCTTTTCGGCCAAGCGGGGCGTCCTTTGGGTGGAAGTGGCGAAGGTGGTATTTCCCCTCCCCCCGCGCCCTCCCTTGGCCACCAAAAAGCGCTCGCCTTCCTTGTTCATGTCCGCGATCAACTCATGGTTTCCATCCCAAACCAAGGTCCCCACCGGGACCCGGACGATGACCGGGGTCGCGTCCCTTCCGTGTTTGTTCTTTCCCTTCCCATGTTCCCCATGGTGGGCCTCGAAGATCGGCCGGTAGAGGAAATCCACCAAGGTGTGAACGTCATTGCGGGCCTCGAGGAAAATATCCCCACCACGGCCGCCATTACCCCCGTCCGGACCACCCCGGGGAATGAATTTCTCACGACGAAAGCTGAGGCATCCGTTTCCCCCGCTTCCCGCTTCGAATGTGACGGTTACTTCATCGATGATCATGACAACTCCAAATTCCTTGGGGCCTTTTCCGAAAGGCCATCTGCCGATAAAAAAGGTCCAGAAACAAAAAAACCCCGCCCGATGGGCGGGGTTTTCAGTATGACTTGACTCGAGATCCGTTAGGCTTCTTTGGGCTCCACGCTCACCTTTTTGAACCCGTCCTTGATCTCCCTGAAAACGACCGACCCCGTGACCATCGCGAAAAGGGTGTCGTCTTTTCCCACGCCGACGTTGTTTCCGGGCTTGTAACGACGGCCCCTTTGACGAACGAGAATGCTGCCGGCCGTCACGAAATTGCCGCCAAAGGCCTTGATGCCCAGCCGCTGGCTGTGACTATCCCGGCCGTTCGCTGTGGACCCACCTGCTTTATGCTGACCCATGGTTCGTTCCTCTCTTGCCTGTTCAGGCCGTTGTTATTTTTTCAATGGAAACAGTGGTGAACTTAGGGCGGGAGCCCTTGGTTTTCATGGTGTTCTTGCGTCGACGATACCGGAACACCCGGATCTTCTTGCCCTGGCTTTTTCCCAGGATCTTCCCTGTTACCTTGGCGCCCTTGGTCTCGCTTTGCTTGACACGCAATTGGCCGTTGTTTTCCAACATGACCACATGGCTGAATTCGATTGGATCGCCCGCTTCACCTTTGAGGCGGTCGATGGTGATGATGTCGCCCTCGGAAACCTTATATTGCTTTCCGCCGGCTTGAATGACTGCGTACATGAAACCCTCCCAAAATTACGGCCCGGCAAAAACCGGGCGTTAAAGAGGTAAGAGTTTATTCAGGGCATTAGGGGTTGTCAAGCATTTGTCAGGCCGGGTCAGGGGTCTTTTCAGGGCGTTAATAATTGCCTTTTCGCCCTGCAACAGCCACGAGTTAGGAGCAAATCGCTTTTAGCCTTTGGCGTTTCCAAAGGCTGATTTGCGACAATGATAGGAAAAAGTCCGCACATGGACTTTTTCACCCTACTGTTAATACCAGAAAAGTAACCCAAAAACATGGTTACTGGCGACGAAACTGGAGCTCACTTGGGAGGGCCGCCAGGCATAGCCCAACTCATACTCCAACTTGCCAATATTGTATCTCAGGGCCGCCCCCGCCGAAAAACCGCCACCCAGATTGTCCTGATCGCTGATCCGGTAGCCCACACGGATGGCCAATAAGCTCCGGTGCCAATATTCGAGCCCAAAAGAAGCTTGGGTACCTTCGTCCCTCACATTGAATACCTCAGCGCCAGCCAATAGGGTCGAAGCCGGCGAAACGATCAAGGGCCGCGCCGCCGCCAGTCGAAAGGTCAAAGGCAAAGGGTCGGATCCTTGGGCGTTCGGTTGGAATTGAACGGCCGGCCCCACGTTCTGGACGACAAAGGCGAAATCCGTCTCGATCAATTGGACCTTGACCCCCACGTCCAGGGCCTGAGTAAAGGCCTGTTTGTCCCCCAGGTTTGAAAAGATGGTCTTGAAGGCCCCACCCACCGCCACTTTCCCGAATTGTTGGGCGTCAGCGATGGTCAAGACGACATCGTAAGCGGAAACGGTTGGGTCAGTGGCTAAGCTGTTGTTGATGTCGGGCATGTGACGGAAGATGATCTGTCCGCCCAAGTTCCCATAGTTGCGGGTCGGAAAAGCCAAGCTAAGGGATTCCACCTGGACACCCGCCAAGCCTTCGATATGGTCCAGCCCCAAGCTATATTTAGAAACACGCGCCAAACCGGCCGGGTTATATGCGATCACATCCACATCGTCCCCCAAAGCGGAGTAAGCCCCGCCCAAGGCGGTAGCCCGTACCCCAATGGGGACTTTCAATATGTCAGCTCCACTCGTACCTGGTTCTTGCGCGTAAGCGGTACAAGCCCAAAGGGCGGCCAAAAATAGGGTTAGGACCTTTTTCATGGATTAAAAGCTAACACCCTTTCGTAAAGGGGGTCAAGGAAGTCCCGGCCTTAAAACCGGCCCTGGATCCCCGCCCAAAGAACACGGCCCGTTGGCGCCGTACCATCTGGCCAAGATACGGGTAAATTGTTGATATTCGCCAAGGAAGCGAAAAGGGAAATGGGGCCGTCCGCCGAATAATCAGCCCCAACCTCTCCGAAAACACCCTGACCGGAAAACACACGTCCACGAAAGGTCAGCCGCATCCGAGGGAAGAGGCTAAAAGCCAACCTTCCGGCCGTGTCATAAGAAAGGGTCCCATCAGGGTTTTGAAGGATCTCTTCGGTCAACTGTATTTTGGTTCCACGGAAAATGAATAGGAGTGGATCGGCGTGGTCCAATCCAACTTCCAACCGTGCCCCATCTAGGCTGTTCCCGCCCATGGACAAGTGGATATATTTTGCGCCAGCTTCCCATTCACTCGAGGGTTGGAAAGAAAAACCCAGGTCCATTTGTTGGACATCTTCTTGCGGCACCTCCAAAACGGCTTTCGCGTAATCCCCCGAAAAAGTGAAGGAGCCCTGGACCGCTTGGAGGCCCAACAACGCGCTGAACTGGGTGTTGGTCACGCTGGAAAAATCGAATCGAAATGCCGAATCGAAATTGATCGGCCCAAGCACATCTATGAACTCGGTCGTTTGGACGAACCCCTTGTTGACCTGGGTCGAGCCCGCCGTCGACTTTTCATCCTCGTGGTCAAAGCCGGCTCCGAAATGAGCCTGAGCCAACCCAGCCACATTCAAAAGATAATTGAGGAATCCACCCGTATCCTGCGCCGTCAAACTGCCCAACTGGGCCGATTGGAAATAAGGTTTCAATTGAAAGGTCTGGAAACTGGGACTAAAAAGCCTCAGATCGGCGAAAGCCGTATACCAATTGACCTGAGGACCCGATTGGGTCCCCAAAAAACCGCTCTCGAATTGGGCGTCATCGGTTTGGATCCAACGTTCTTTGGAAAGAATGTCGAAATTTTCCGAACCTCCAACAACCATCTGGGTTCCGTGCTGATAATTCCCCTCGAGGGATAGGCTTTGATCTTGGAATAGGTTCTCGGCCCCCCAAGGACCGCCATCTGACCCCCAAATGGAAAAACCGTCTTTTGTTCTCTCGATGACGGCGGGAGGTTCCACTAGGACAGCACCCGCAGCGGCGGAGGGCCCCCACCAGGCCGAAGCCGGGAAATCCAGGATCGCAGTTTTTCCCGCTTGCGGCATCGAATCGAGGATAAGTGTGGACGAAAAAGGGTAGGGGATACCCTCGAACAATATCCCCGGGGTGGAATTTCTCAATCCCGGTTGAAAGGTTCCCGTTGAATCCAGCCATCCTGCTTCGGTCGCCAAGGAGCCGGATATTGTGTGGAAGGACGGCATATCCTCCGACACCGAAAGGTTATGTGGAAGGTCGCCAATGTAGCCGGTCATCCCCGGCAATAACAGGATCTGTCCCTGACCAAAGGGTCGGGCGGGATCAGGCTCCACTTGAGCGAATAGGGGGGAAAAGAAAAGGGCTGCGCAAAGGAAAAATAGGGAGCGGGTGATGGGGCGTCGAACCAAGCTTCGCTTCATAGGGGAGATTCCCCCTATGAAACCCCTTTGGAACACCCGGGAAGACTCCCGTTTTCCCCAACCCTTTCCCACGGGTTCTTTAAACGCTGAATAGAACTTTTGAAATTTGATCTTAATCGAGAGGAGAAACAAAAAAATGGAGCGGGCGATGGGACTCGAACCCACGACGTCCAGCTTGGGAAGCTGGCA
>CAZLND010000082.1:0-9880 GCA_964560635.1 uncultured bacterium
GCCCGTCGATCGGGTCCAAGCGCTCCTCAAGACCGCCCAATCCCCCGTCTCCCTGGAAACGCCCATTGGGATGGACCAGAACGCTCATTTGGGGGACCTCATCGAGGATAAGGAAGCGGCTTCGCCCGCCGACGCGGCGGGTTATACCCTGCTTCAGGAGAGGATCGGAAAGGTGCTCGGAACGTTGAAGGACCGGGAAGCCGCCATCCTTCGCATGCGCTTCGGTTTGGATAACGGACGCCCCCATACCCTGGAAGAGGTGGGCAACGTTTATAAAGTGACGAGGGAACGTGTCCGGCAGATCGAGGCCAAGGCCCTTCGCAAGCTCCGTCACCCCTCCCGCAGCCGGGAACTCAAAGGTTACCTGGAAACCTGACCGGCTCTCAGCCGAGCAGGCTTTTGGATACTCCCGGTTTACGGTGCTGATCCACCCAATAACCCCAGAACACCATCAACCATTGGAACTGGCTCACGAAGGCTATCACCTTGGTGTCGCTAGGCGGCGCGGTGAAGACCGAGGCGCAATAAACCACGACCAGGAAAGCCACCATGGCCCAAAGGCCGATGCTTCCGGTCTCATCCTTGGCCTTGGTCGCCTTGACGTAAAGCACGTACCCCGCGATGAAGAGCGCCCCTTCCAAGGCGAAGGTCCCCCACATCGAATTCCATAAACCCAGGCCGTACCGGTGGGGCATTCCGTTGATACCATCGGAAGGTAGAAGGGGCAGGTCTTGGGCATGGACGAAAAGGTCCAGCACCCAATGGCTGACCACCAAGCCAGCCAGCAGGGCCGAGGTCTTCAGGTCCACCCGCAGGACTAGCGCCACCAAACCCCACAACAGTCCCCAAGCGACCGCCATGGCCAGACTATGGCTCAAGGGATAATCGGTGAATTGGAAATTGGACATCTGCATGATGGCCGGGTTCACGGTGAAATGCTCCATGCCGAAAAGCACGAAAACCGGCCAGATCAGGTCCAGGAAGAGGGCCGCCGCGAAAAGGAACCCCAGGGACATCTTGGGCGCCACTTTTTTTGCCGCGAACCCTGCGGCGTAATGACCGAGGAACATATCCACCTCCGAAAAGATAATTTTTAGTTCTTAATTCTCAATTAAGGTATTTCCGCGTCGCGGAAATGTCCATCATTCATAATTCAAAATTAAGAATTGAACATTCGCTTTGTCATTACTTTCTCGTCAAGGAAACGATCAAGGCCGCGACCCCCACCAACAAGGCACCGCCCGCCAATCCATTCTTGCTCAAGAAGTCGTCCAATGAACTTTGGCCCGCCTTCTCCCCCGACTTGTCCAACTTGGCCACTTCCTGCTTGAGGATGCTCACGTCCTGACTGTTGTCCCGGACATCCTTGTGCATCACCCGCAGTTCCTGCTGTAACTCGGTGTCCGTAATGGCTTTTTCATTGGCTTTCTTGGAAACCGTCTCCAGATGCTCGTCGGTCTTCTGGAGGTCCCCTTGGACTTGGTCCATCAGTTTCTTGACCAATTTGAGCTGTTCCTGGCTGGCGGCGTTCGTTTTTTCAAGCTCATCGTTGGATTGTTTGAGTTCCTCGTTCGACTTTTGAGTGTCTGCCAATTTCTTCTCATAAGTATCCTGCAACTCAGTGGTCTTCTTCGATAGGTCTTTCAACTCACTCATCAATTCGTTCACTTCCTCCCGACTGGGCCCAGGCACAGGAGTAGCCGTGGGAGAGGGTGCCGGGGCGGCCTTTTCCTCTGGCGGAGGGGCCGCGGAAGCGGTGGATGTCGGAGTGGCCGAAGGATCCAACAGGCTCATCATCTTTTCGATCCGCTTCTCGAATTTCCACGCCGAGATCTTCCGGGCGAGGATGTCCTCTTTCTTGTCTTCCACCAATTGATGGAGCGACCGCAAGTCATCCGTTTGATATGTGGGATCCCCAGGTTTCAGGCCATTCAGGTCCAACTGTGAAAGAGCTTGATAGATCTTGACCAGACCATCGGTGATGTCATCGTCCCCGAGATTCTTGGCCGATTGGTAATAGTCCTTCTTATCCCCCAAGTAGCCCTTTTGGGCCAATTTTTGAAGGGTCTTCACTTGGTCCTGAGGGGCGGCATCACTGTTGTCCTGGGCCATGGCCAGCCGGACCATCCCGGGAGTGAAAACCAGGGACAAGGCCAACAGGAACGACAGGATCTTAATGGATAGCTTTCTCATGGTCTCCCTTCGGATAACGACCGAGCCACATATTTCTCGTAAACGTGATCGAGGACCGTCACCAACAAGAAACCACCGCCCAGGATGACAAAGATGAATTCCATGACACCCTCGGTGACATCGTCCCAAACCGCTCCGCAAGTGAAGAAGCTTACGATGGCCAGCGCCACCAGGAACCCCCACCAAAGCAAGTTGGCGTAAAGATATTGTTGAAGCACCGAAAGTTTCGGTTCGTCGATCCTTGAGTCTTGTGATCTTTTCGCTTGTTCCGGCATTTCGCCTCATCTCGAATTTTTAATTAATAATTCAAAACTCAAAATTCAAAATTTGCTTCTGGACCCCGGCTTCACCACCGGCAAGCCCTGTTTGCAAAGGGGACAATCCTTCTCTTCCCAACTTTCCACCTTCAGCGACGCCAGCGAAACCACCGGCACGTCGAAAACCTTGGCCGCTTCCCCGCCCGTCCGGTCGATAAGGCATCCTACTCCCACCACCTGCGCCCCCAAAGCTTGCAACACCTGGATGGACTCCTTGACCGATTTACCGGTCGTAATGATGTCCTCGACGGCGAAGAACTTCTCGCCCTTTTCTACGGTGAATCCCCGACGCAGTTCCATGGCGTCATTGTCCTTATTGCGTTCAGTGAAGATGGATCGGACATGGAGCGCCCGGGCCAGCTCCTGGCCCACGAAAAGCCCGCCCATGGCGGGTGACAGGACCAACTGGGGGCCCAGGGGTTTCACCTTCTCGGCCAGTGCCCGGGCCATCTTCTCGGCGACCCAAGGATACTGGAGCACCAGGGCCGATTGCAAATAGCGGTCGCTGTGGCGTCCGGAAGACAGCCGGAAATGACCCTTCAAGAGGGCGTTGGTTTCCTCATAAGCTTTCAAGACTTCTTCATTGGTCACAAAAAATTCCTTTTACCACAGAGACACGGAGTCACAGAGTTAACCGATGGACAATAAGTTTAAAACCGAACCCAATGAGTAACAACAGTCTCGAATCTTTATCTCTGTGTCTCTGAGCCTCTGTGGTGAAACATTATTTAAAATATTCCTTCATATCCGCCACCAGCTTCTTGGCCTGTTCCCGCGCGGCGTCGGCGAAATCATTCTCAGAGGAGGCATAGAGCACCTGCCGGGACACGTTCACCAGTAAGCCGGATCCATCCTTGGACCGCCCCTCCTTCAGCACCCCGGCTAGGTCGCCCCCTTGGGCTCCCACACCCGGGACCAGGAAGGGATTGTTCGGGACCAAACGGCGCAGGTCTTTCAAATACTGGGTTTGGGTAGCGCCGACCACTAGGCCGACCTCACCCTTCTTGCCCTTGGCCCAACCCACCGCTTCCTTGGCCACCCTCTCATACAACTTCTCCCCGCTCTTGAGCTCTTGCTGCTGGAAATCGACGGAAGAGGGGTTGGAAGTCAGACACAACACGAAGGAACAGGTCCCCGGATAGTCCAGGAAGGGCTCGATGGAATCCTTCCCCATATAAGGAGAAAGCGTGAGGGCGTCGGACTTCAAGAGATCGTAATAGGCCTTGGCATAGGCTTGGGAAGTGTTGCCGATGTCCCCGCGTTTGGCGTCCAGCACGAAGAGACTGTCATGGGGGATGGACTGGCGAAGGAGCTCCAAGATCTCGAAACCGGGGGCCCCCAGCGACTCGAAGAAGGCCATATTGGGCTTATAGGCCGCGGCCAGGTCACGGGTGGCCTCGATGATGGAACGGCAAAAGCGCAGGGCGCCCTGCCCATCTTTGGGGATGGAACCTGGCATCTTGGCCAAGTCCACGTCCAGACCCACACATAAGCACCCGTGGGTGCGCTGGATGGCCGCCTTTAACTTCTCCGAAAAACCGCTCATGGACCTTCCGTTTCCGAAGTTTTAGTTGAAAACGCGTCCTATTGACCGGCTGGGAGCGGGTCGACGCGTCCGAGTCATTGCATTGTAACGAAAGCTTCGGCGGACCGTTACAGATATTTAACCGGTCCGGCCTAAATTCATCCCACATCAATTCAGGAGGCGGCCATGAACGCGACCACAATGACGACTGGGTCGGTCTTTCAAGAATGCGATTTTTGCAAGGTCCGGGGAACCCTGGAAAAGAACATCTTCAACAAGGACGGTTGGTATTTTTGCAAACCCTGCCTATTGGAGATCGAGTACGAGATGAAGAAGCGCGCGGCCGAAGGCAAGAACTTCAACTAACGCCAAACCTTTTCACCACCAAGGCACCAAGTTCACCAAGGAAGAATTAGGCAAAACCAATATTCCATTTTTTCAGGAACCCATCCTCGGTTTTTCTTGGTGCCCTTAGTGTCTTGGTGGTTCAATTTTCCGTGTCGTTTTACTTCTGGGCCGTTTCGTAAAGCATGATGCAGTTGCGGCCCAGGGCCTTGGCTCCGTAAAGGGCGCTGTCGGCGGCGGCTTGAAGATGGGCCACATTGTCCGCGTCCTTGGGATAGGAGGCCATGCCGATGCTCAAGGTCACCTTGGCCATGACTCCCGGCGACACTTCCATCTCCATTTCCCTCACGCTCTTCAGGAGTTTCTCGGCGTAGACCAGCGCGCCTTCCTTATCCGTGTGGGGTAGGACGATCTCAAACTCATCCCCACCATAGCGGGCCACCAAGTCCGAATCCCGCGAGACGACCTTGATCTTCTCGGCCACCGCCTTGAGCAGTTTATTGCCGGTCATATGCCCATAGGTGTCATTGACCTGTTTGAACTTATCCACGTCCAGCATGATGAAGGTCACCGGGAAGTTATATCGTCTGGCCTGTGCCAGTAGGTTCTCCAGCTCGGCTTCGATGAAACTGTGCACGTAAAGCCCGGTCAGGCGGTCGCGGATGACCATGCCGTAAAGCCGGGCGTTCTCCAGGAAGATGGCGATCTGGTTGGCCAAGCCCTGCAGGTAATCCTTCTTGGCCTCCAACTGGAAGGCCCCGTAATTGACATCGTAGATCACCACCGCGCCCTTGACCCGGCCCTTGAAGATCATGGGAATGCCCAGCACAAAGGTGTACTTACCCCAGAGGGTCTTCTCTTCCGGGCATTCGTTGGCCAGTCTCGAATATTCCCCGCCCCAATAAGGCAAGATCTGGGGGTCGGCCAATATCTTCCCCATCACGCCCTTGCCCTCGGAAAAACCCAACCCCAGCGCCTCCGGTCGTTTTTGGAAGGAGGCCTTCACCACCATTTTCCCCTCGTCTTCATCCCACAGGGCGATGGTCACCTCGGCGGGCTCCTCCAACGATTTGAAGGTCTTCACGGCGTGCTCCAATATCTTTTCCTCGTTGAGCATTCCGCTGAAGATGCGGATGTTGTTGAAGAGCGCGTTCAGGACGCTCACGCGGGTCTTGAGGATCTGGGTGGTCTCGCTGAAGACGTTGGCCAGTTGGCCTATCTCGTCTTCGGCCAGGGTGGCGATGGGATGCTCGAAATCGAGCTTGGCGATCATCTCCATGCCGTTGGAGATGACCCTCAGGGAATCACCCATGCGGATGGAAAGTTCCTTGGCCATCACCACCACCGCCAGGCCGTTCAACAGTAGGAACCCGATGGCAAGGTAAAGACACAAGGCCGGCACATGGGGGCCCAGGACCGGGTCGCCGCTCCCGAAGAGGTAGAACAGGAAAAGGGAGGGACCCAGCACCAGGGTGGGGACGGTGGCGGCGGCCCCATAAACCGTGCCATGTTTGGGAAAGAACCCGGGGAAATGCTCCACCCGGTCGGTCAGCCAACGGACCCCGTAAGGGATGAGAAGTCCACCCAGGACCAACAGAAGGGTGGCCAAGACCCAAAGTGTGGGCAGGGCGCCAGAAAATTCCCGGCCCTCCCGGAAGACCTGCAGGGTGAAGAAACCCACGGTGACCGCCAGAAGGCCAATGGTTCCTCTGAGCGAACGTTTCAGGAACTGCCATCTTTTTCGCTTGGTGAAACCCGGGACCCAAAGGACCGTGAACAGCTTCTGCAGGACCTTGTTGACCGTTACCCAACGACGAAAACGTTCCCGGAGGGTCCGTTCCTCGCTCATACCGGAAGAAGGGGCAAGGTCGCTTTGTTGGAGGATAGTGGGCCTCATGCACATCTTCCTTTTGTAGATCGAGTTGAAAAACGAGCACAAAGAGATGGGCATAGAGCCGATCTCATTTCATCGTCATTCAAGAATGAGGATCGGTTCACAATTTGCCCCCTTTCTCCAAGGTCATGTGGATACGGGCCACAAATTCCCTGGGGTTGAAAGGCTTGGCCAGATAGTCGTCGGCCCCGGCTTCCAGGCCCGCCACCACGTCCATCGAATTGCCCAAGGCCGTCAACATGAAGATCAGGATGTTCGGGTGGTCCCGCTTGGTGTCGCGGCAGATATCCAACCCGAAATCGTCGGGCAGGGAAAGGTCCAACACCAAAAGTTCCGGGCGGTTCTTCGCGATGATCTTGCGCCCCTCTTCACCGCCTTCGGCCGTGTCCACCGTATGGCCCGCGCTCTTGAGCACGTCGCGCGCCAGCGCCAGGGCGGCCGGGTCGTCGTCGATGACCAATATGCGGCTCATACAACCCCAACATTCAAAGCAACGGAAAACCTCAACCTCATTGGAACTATGATGAATGGGATGAAAACGGACGAATCTTTTTTGACCCCAAACTCATCTACATTCATCTTATTCATCAAAGTTGCATCGCTTTTTGTTTCGCTTTGGCGGTGGATTTTGGTTCTGCTCATAACTTCCCCGCTTTCTTCAAAAGCAGATTGACCCGCGCCACGAACTCCCTCTGATTGAAGGGCTTGGCCAGATAATCGTCGGCCCCCGCCTCCAGGCCCGCCACCACGTCCTTGGAATTGCCAAGGGCCGTCAGCATGAAGACCAAGAGACTGGGATGGTCCTTCTTCACATCCTTGCAGATATCCAGCCCGAAGTCGTCGGGCAGGGTCAGGTCCAGCACCAACAGGTCCGGGGTATTGTTCTTGACCTTCTCGCGCCCCTCGGTGCCGTCGGCGGCGGTGTCCACCTCGTAGCTCGCCCCCACCAGCAGGTCTTGGGTCAGGATGCGCACGGCCGGGTTGTCCTCGATGATGAGTATCTTGGCCATGTTAGGCCCCCAACCCGGCGGCTTTTTCATGCCGTCGCGGTAATTTCACGATGAAGGTCGAACCCATTCCGTACATGCTGTCCACGGAGATGGAACCGCCCAGGGCTTCAGCCAGCCCTTTGACGATGGAAAGACCCAAGCCAGAACCTTGGCGCGCCGGGAAATCCTTGGGTTGACGCACCCGGAAGAATTTATCGAAGATCATGTCCTTATTCTTGGGGTCAATGCCCACGCCCGTGTCGGAGACCTTCAGCACAAAATAAGCGAAATCCCCGCCCAATGTGACCGTAACGCTTCCCTTCAGGGTGTACTTGAGGGCGTTGGAGACCAGGTTGTTGAGGATCTGGCGGAACATCATCAGGTCGCTGGCCAGGCTCACGTTGGTGCTTTCTTCTACCACATTCAATTCCAGTCCCTGTTTCTCGGCCTGGGGCCGATAGAGGTCGACCACTTCCTTGATGATGGCCGGCACGTCCAGTTCCTCGAAATAAGGCTCGGACTTGGCCGCCTCGATCTTGGCCGAGGTGAGCAGGTTGTTGATGAAAGAAGTCAACTGAATGGTGCTGTTGGACATCATGAGCAGGTAGTCCGCTTGCTTGGGGGTCAAGGGGCCCGCCTTGGACTCCTGCATGAGCTCGATGGCGTTCTTGATGGCGTGCAGGGGCGTTCCGAAGTCATGGGTGACACCGGCCACGAACTCGCGTTTCATGTTCTCCAGCTCCTTGAGCTGGGTCACCATCTCGTTGAAGTCCCGTGCCAGGTCGCCGATCTCGTCCGACCTCTTCACGTCCACCAACTTGTCCAGTTTCCCCGCCCGCACCTGCTCGGTTCCCGCCCGAATACGCTTCAAGGGCCGGGCCAACTGCTGGGCCAATATGACGGAAATGAAGAGGGCCACTCCGATGGCACAGGCACCGCCGATGGCACCCAGGCTCAGCCAGCGTGCCATTTGGGCCCTTATCTTCCCTTCCACTTTGGCCGTGTCATAACCGATGGAGACATTCCCCACGGTCTGCCCCCCGGCGGTCACCGGGCGGGTCAGCACGTTCACGACGCGGCCGTCCGAAAGACGGAAATCCCCTGTCGTGAAATTCAGGTCGTGGAAGGTCACCGGGAGCACCAAGCGGGGCTTGTTGGCCATGTCGATGAAGGAGACGAAGGCCACGGTCTCGTCCTTGACGGCCTGGCGGATGAAATTACAGTTCCCCACGTCCTCATGCCCATAGAAGGATTCCCGGGCCTGCAGGTTGAAGTCATCGATCTGGCGCAGGTGGGACTTTTCCACCTCATTCAAGAACAACAGCTTCGCCCCGCCGATCATGACGCCCAAAGCCACCACCACCGCCAAGAGGGCGACAAAACCGTGCGTGAGGGAAAAGCGTTGGGTCAGTTTCATTTAAAAACCTTCCCAAGGCCAATTTCACCACCAAGACACCAAGGCACCAAGTAAGTCAAAAGGATCGACACCAGGATAATTGGTTTGAAACCCCAAAACAAAAAAATGTTTCGGCTGTTCCAGATTTTCGATTTTCTTGGTGCCTTGGTGGTTCAAATGGTTTTTTGCTCTTCATGGGTGTTCCATTTTCTCTTCGATCTTGGCCCGCACCAAATTGTTCTGCACGCGCGTATTGGTGGGATCGAACTTCAGGGCGTCCTCCCAATCCTGGATGGCCTGGGTGAGGTTTCCCTGCAGGTAGTTCATTAGGCCCTTTTCATAAAGGGCTTGGCCCTTCTGGCGGTTCTCCTCGGACACGACGGGCGTGGGCTGTTCCAGCCGCTGCAGTTTCCTTTGGATGTCGACGTTCTTGGGCTGGGCCTTGAGCGCCGCCTTCAGGTTCTCCTTGGCCAGGTCCGTCTGCCCGCGAGAAAGATAAAGATCAGCCTCAGTTGTGGCCAACTTGGCGTTGACCTTGGCGGCCTGGGCCGCGGTGGTGGCGGGCCCCGAAGGCGTTTCAGGCTCCGGCTCGGGTTCTTCCTGCAGGGAGGACTTCACCAATTCCAAGGCCCCGTTGTGCGGATGCTGGGCCAGGGCAACGTCCGCTTCCCGGCGAGCGCCCTTCAGGTCGTCCTTGGCAGCCAGGTCGCCGATCTTGCGGATGGACTCGGCCACTTCCTGGTCGCTTTGCAGTCTCGCGGCCTGCAGGGCCACCTCGGCCAGGGCCTTGGCGTAATCGCCATTGCCCGGGTCCAGCTTGGTGGCCAACTCGAAATCGTTGCGGGCCTCGATGAACAGGTTGTTGTTGCGCGCGGTCTGGCCGTCCTTGAAACAAGTGGCGGCCCTTTCCCGATTGTAGTTGAGCAGCACCCGGTTGTGTCCTTCGATGGCCGACTTGTCCGGGCGCATGGCGAAACATTCCAAGTAATACCAGTTGGCCTTCTCCCAACGGCCTTGGGCTTCGGCCTCCTGGGCGCGCTTGAGGTACTGGCTATAGGCGGTCGAGGTGGGGCTGTTCCCCCACTTGAGTCCCAGTTCCAACAAATGGCTTCCCGGAGGGACCGAGTTACCGACCTGCTGGAGCCCGGAAATGGAAAAGCTGTAGGCATAGTCCAGGAACAAGTCTGCGATCTCATAACCGAATCCAACCGCGCCCTGATA
>CAZLND010000083.1:0-9663 GCA_964560635.1 uncultured bacterium
AAGATGACGACGGTGTCGCTGGCGAGCCCTCGCTTGTCGATGGCGTCGATCACCATGCCTTGCTGCCCCATAGCGCTGACCATGATGATCTTGGCTTCCGGATCCAAGGAACGGATCTGCCGGACCGCTTCGATCCCGTCCATCTCAGGCATCACGATATCCATGGTCACCAGATCGGGCTTGGTCTTTTGATAAAGTTCCAGGGCTTCTTTACCGCTGGAAGCCTCTCCTGCCAGGACATAAGGTTCCTTCAAGATGATGTTCTTGAGGATGTTCCTCATGAAGGACGAATCGTCGGCGAATAGCACTTTAATGGCCAAGGGCTTTGCCCTCCTCACCCGGGATGGTTTCTTTGTCCGGAACGGACCGCAATTCCTCGATGTTCGAGACCTTTTCCATCTTCAAAAGAACGACCAAACGGGACCCCAATCGCAAGAGACCTTCGATATAGTCGGACCCGATGTTCAAGACATCCTCGTCGGCGATCTCCACCTCGTCGGGGAAAAAGCGTACCACTTCAACGACCTTGTCCACCAAAAGTCCGATGAGCAGGTCCCTCCACTCCACGACCAATATCCGGGTCTCCTCGGTCCAATCCAACAACGGCATTTGGAAACGCTTTTTCAGGTCCAGCACGGGGATGATCTTCCCACGGAGATTGATGACTCCCTCCAAAAAGTGGGGAGCCTTGGGCATCTGGGTGATGTCCGTGACCCGGATGATCTCCTTGGCCAAGCCGATGGGAATGCCCAGTTCGCACCCGGCCAGGGTAAAAAGGACCGCCTGACCGTCCAAGAAGGTCTCTCGCTTCGCGTTCTGGATCTCGCCGGCGGGCTTGCTCAATGGATTCCTTCCCTTAAAACCAGTGGGATTCTTGGTTCAATTTCTTGACCTCGATCCGTCCGTCCTCCAGATGGAAGACGACCGTCCGTCCTCGCGTGCCTCCGACGTCTTCAGCGATCACCGGGATCGAGTGTTCTTGCAATTTTTCCCGGACCGCGGAGACATTCCTCAAACCAACGGGAACGGCGTGTTGGGCGATGGCCTCGAACATGTTGGCCCCGCCCACCAATTTCGCTTCCAAGTCCTTCAAGTTAGCCCCATCCCTTTTCAGTTCCACCAAGAGGGCCTCCAATGCGGTATCGGCGTATTTTCCTGGAACGGTGATCTCGGTGTGTAAACGGCTGGAGGGCAGCATGACATGGGCGAAACCGCCGATCTTTTGTCCTGGATCGTAGAGGGTCACCCCCACGCATGAACCCAAACCGTAAGCCGATAGGCATTCGGGGCTTCGGGCGGTCTTGAACTCGGCGATCCCAACGACTCGCCCTTCAACCATTGCCCGGAAGCCCCAGCGACTTGGAAAAAGCCGCGAAAAATTTCTTCAAGGACCCGGCTTCCGGAAGGAGGAAAAAACTTCCGGTCAATTGTTTCTGGTCTTCTAGGAATTCGGTCTCGATGACGATCGCCACGTCCTCTTTTTGTTCCAATTCGACCAGGACAGAATCCAGGACGGCCTGGGCCATGTCCACGGCCAAGGCGGGAACACCGTGGATGAGTTGTATATGGACGAACCGGAAAAGGGCGCTTAAGTAGGCCCCGGTGAGGATGCTTCCCAATTCCTTGATGGCCGATTGACCCAGGTCCGAGAGGTTCATAGGGTCCATTTCCCTTTGGCCTATTAGCATCCCGGAAAGTTCCGACAATCTCTCCAGGGGAAAGAAAACCAGCGCGATGCCTAGCATCTCACCATAAATGGGCATATGGACGGCGGCCACGTTCCGTTCGATGCCGCCCAGGTAACCGGCGATGGCCTCGGAAGGAAGGATCATTACCTTGGTCACGGACATATCCACGCGTTTGCCGACCATCTGGGAAAGGGCCGTGGCGGCGTTGCCCGCGCCCACGTTGCCGATCTCCCTAAGGGCGTCCATTTGGAACTCGGAGAACTTATCCTGGTCATTCGGCATTGTTCATCCCCCGCGAAAAGCCATCCGGATTCAAAAGCTGTTCATCAAAAGTCATTTTTACCACCAAGACACCAAGTCACTAAGAAAGGATCTTTTTTCAAAACCATGAAATGGGTGCCGTCCTTGGTGTCTTTGTGCCTTGGTGGTGATATTGGCCTCCTAGTGCTTCAACCCAAGGCTTTCTTGACCGCTTCAAGGACATTGGAAGGCTGGAAGGGTTTAACGATGAAGTCTTTAGCCCCGGCTTGGATGGCTTCCACCACCAGGGATTGCTGGCCCATGGAACTGCACATGAGGATCTTGGCGCCCGGGTTCACCTTGACGATCTCCCGCACCGCGTCGATGCCGCCCATCTCGGGCATGATGATGTCCATGATGACCAGGTCAGGCTTGAGGGCCTTGAATTGTTCGATGGCTTTCGCCCCATTCTCAGCCTCTCCTATGACCTCATATCCCGAACCGACCAGGATGTTCTTGAGCATCATTCGCATGAACGAGGCGTCATCTACCAGCATTATTCGTTGGGCCACAACATCCTCCTCAAGACAATGTAAAATTTAAAATTAAAATTGGATCATTCAACAACCGATCACCAAGGACTTTGACCGCTTTTCGTTTTCCATTCTTCATTTTTAATTGTCATTACAGCGCGTTCTCGCCCCGTTCCCCGGTACGCACTCTGATCACATCCTCCAGCGGAAGCACAAAAAACTTCCCGTCACCAATGCGCCCCGTGCGCACCGTTTCCAACAACAACTCGACCACTTGTTCGAGTTCCTCGTCCGGCAAAGCGATCTCAAGCCGGAGCCTCGGTTGGTATTGTACCTTATAATCCGCCCCCTTGACCGAGTCCACTTGGACTTTCTGATAGCCGTAGCCGGAGGCATCGCTGATGGTGACGCCCCGGACACCCGCTTCCCAGAGGACCTTTTTCACTTGGTCCATTTTCTTGGGTGACACGACGCAAACAAGGAGTTTCATGGGTTTCCTATTTGATCAATTTGGATTGGCCGGCGCTGGGCGAGACCTGAAGCTGCTTCTTCCAGGCCTGGATCTGCTGGATGTTGTCGAGAGCTTGCGTGACCTTCTCTTCCTCGGGGTTCGGCGAATCCAGGTATCTTTGGAACTCGGCAATGGACTCGTCCCACCAGCTCTTGGAGCGGTGGACCTGTCCGAGGTGGAAATGGATCTCATTGAGGTCCGGCTTCAATTCTTGCGTCTTTTTGAGCTCGACCAAGGCCTCATCCCACCACTGGCGGCGAATATAAACTTTCCCCAGCTGAAGATGGGCGTCCGGGAACTTGGGATCGGCGGAGACGGCCCGCGTCAAGACCTTCACCGCGTCATCCAGTGCTCCGCTGTTCAAATAAACGTCCCCTAGTTGGGTCAAAGCCTCACGGTTCTTGGGATTCAAGCGGATGGTTTCCTGGAATTCCCGTACCGCCTCTTGGTACTGCCCCGTTCCTTTGTAGAGATTCCCCAAATTGAAGTGGAGGGATGCGTTCTCGGGATCGGCCATGATCTGTTTGATCAACACTTCGGAGGCCTCCGACAGGACGCTTCTTTTCTTCATGGCAACCGAAAGGTTGTTCTGCGCGGTCTTATAATCCGGCTCCAATTCGACAGCCTTGCGGAAAGCCTCGATGGCCTTCTCGTATTGGCTCATCTTGAAATGGACGACGCCCAGATTGTTATAGGCCTTGGCGTATTGGGGGTTCAATTCGATGGCTTTTTGGTAATGCTGGATGGCCTCCTGGGTCATTCCCGCGTTCTTATAAGCTACCCCCAGGCTGTTATGGATGATGGCGTTCTTAGGGTCGAACTCCATGGCCTTTTTATATTCCACAATGGCTTCCTCGAACCGACCTTTGTCGGCCAAGGCCAGACCCAAGTAAGTGAGCGCTTCGGCGCTGGAGGCGATGGAAACGTTCAAGTCAACGGCTTGGCTGATCTCCCGGATAGCTTCGTCATAGAGATTGACCTTGTAGTAGTAAACGCCCAGGTAGTAATGGGCCTCGGCGTTCTGGGGATCGATATCGAGGGCTTCCCGCACCTGCTGGGTGGCCTTTTCGCTCTCTCCCATCTTGAAATAGGTCACTCCCAATTCGAAATGGGCCATGCTGGACCCCGGTGTGATCCCTACCGCCTTGTTGAATTGAGCCGCCGCCTCGTCCACGCGATCGAGTTCCCTTAACGCGACGCCAGCTTGGATATAGTTATCGACGTTCTGAGGAGCCAGCTCAATGGCCTTTTGGGAGGCCGCCAAGGCCTCTTCCAACATGCCGCGCAACAAATAGATCTCACCAAGGGCTCGGTAGAGCTTTTCTTCGCCGGGGGCGGCCTCAATGGCCCGCTTGTACTCGCGGACGGCCTCATCCAGGAGCCCCTTGCCTTTGTAGGCAGCCGCCAAGCTCAGATAAGTTTCCACATTGGATTGGCCCGCCGGTTGGGCGGCCACCTTTTCGGCCACCTTTTCCTCGGTCGTTTTTGGCCGTTCGATGGAAAGCAGGGCTTGGGCACCCTGGCCAAAATTGGGGTTCAGGTCGACGGCTTTTTTGAATGCCCGCTCGGCCTCCTCCAACATGTTCTTGTCGCCATAAACGAAGCTAAGGTTGTAATGAGCGATGGCGTAATCGGGATTGAGGGAAACAGCCTTCTTGAACTCGATCAAGGCCTCGTTGATCATGGCTTTCTTGTAATAAACCTCACCCAAGTTGTTGTGAAGGTCGGCGAAGTAGGGGTTCAGTTCGATGGCCTTCCGGAATTCCACCATGGCATCGTCGAATTTGCCCATGCATTTGAAAGTGATGCCTAGGTAGTTCCGGGCGAAAGGATGCTCCGGATTCAAGGCCAAGGAGCGTTTATATTCCTCGACCGCCTTCTCATATTGTCCGATGTAGCGGTAAGCGTTGGCCAGGTTGTAAAAAGCTTCCGGATCCTGGGGGAACATCTGGACCGACTTCTTATAAGCCTCGATGGACCGGTCAAAGAGCCCCGTATGCCGGTTGACCGACTTCAGGTTCTCTTGGGCTTGGGAATTCTCGGGATCGATCTCCAGGGCGGTCTTGAATTCCTTGACGGCTTCCGCGTACATACCCTTGGAATAATAAAAGACCCCCAAATTATTGTGGGTGGACGCGTCCCCTTGATCGGCGCCATGCGCCATTTCACGGATGGTCTTGGTTTCAGGGCGGGAAGGCATAGTCGACCTCGGTCGGCGGCAATAAAAGGAATTTTTCGTCCACTAACTTGTCCGGGTTCAGGACCGAATAGAGCCGGTCCTTTATCTTACCCAAACAATAATATATTTCGCCCCTTTTACCTAGAAGGTAAGGAGGAAGGGGTTCGATCTGATCGATCTTGAACCGGGTGACTTCATGTACTTTATCCACCCAAAGCACGAAAGAAACACCCTTTTTCTCCAGAACGATGAACCAGTTGGATTTGGCCAAGGGGGACGGGGCCAGACCCAGGACCTTCCGGAAGGAAAGAACGGGAAGTTTTTTCCCCCGAAGGGTCAGGAAACCCTCCCAGGGACCATGCTCCTGGGACGGGATATCGAACGCGGAGTATTTCAAGACCTCCCGGATACGGTAGGTCTCTATGCCGAAGAACTCGGTCTCGCACTGGAAGGTCAAGACCATCATCCCCTGCATCACTTGCAGGATGTCGGTCTCTTCCACGAACCCCAGACGCACCAAGATCTTCCCGATGGGCTCGTGGTGTTTCCGTTGCTCACCCAAGGCCACCTGGATCTGGCGCGAGGTGATCTTTCCCGCTTGCCGAAGGAGCTCTCCCAGGGATTTTTCCTGTGCTTTCATCCGATCCTCAGTTCCCTTTCACGATCTTCAGGTTGTTCTTGATGATCTCATTCGTGGGATCGGCCTCCAGGGCCTTCTCCCAATGGTTCAGGGCCTTGTCCTTCTCGCCTTTTTTGAGGTAAATGTTCCCCAATTTGGCGTGGGCGTCCGAATGGTTCGGGTTGAACCGGATCAGCTTTTCATAGGCTTCCTCGGCTTGTTCCAGGAAACCTTGTTTGTAATTAAGGTTGCCCAGATTATCCAAGACCATCACATCGTTCGGGTTCAATAAGATGGCCGCCTTGTATTCCTCCAGGGCCTTTTGCAAGTCACCCTGCTTATCATAGATATATCCTAGGACGTTGTGGACGCTCGCGTCATGGGGATTTATCTCCATGACCTTACGATACATCTGAATGGCCTCCTCATGTTGACCCCTTCCGGCGTAGATCATCCCCAATTTGAGATAGACCTCGGTGTTATGAGGGGTCCTTTCACGTGCCAATTTCAGGACTTCCAAGGCCTTGTCATACTTGCCAAGGGACATATAGGTCTGGCCGATCTTGAGGTGGACCTCGGGTTCATTGGGGTTGAGTTTGAGAGCCTGCTCGTACTTCGACAAGGCTTCCTCGTACATACCCCTTTTGGAATAAGCGTTGCCAAGGATGGCGTAAACGGCGGCGTGCCGCGGGTTGATAGAGAGGGATTTCTCATAGGCCTGGATCGCCTCGTCCAACTGGCCCATTTGTTCATGGGAGAACCCGGTCTTGAAATAGATCTCAGCGTTGCTCGGGTTGATCTGGGTGTAATGACCGTATTGCTCGACAGCCTCTGAATAGCGGCCCATTTTCGAGTAGACGTTCCCCAGGTTGTTGTAAAGTCCCGCGTCCGACGGGTTGATCTCGATTGATTTCCCGAACTCCACGACCGCGTCGGCGTATTTTCCCTGGGCCTCCAAAAGAAGGCCGAGTTTGCAATGGGCGTTCAGGTTCATCGGATTCACACCCAAGGACCTGCGGAAAAAATTTTCCGCCGCGTCATAATTGCCGATATTGGTCGAAAGCCCTCCCAATTGGAAAAGGATCTCCCCATCCTCCGGGCTCAACTCGAGGGCTTTCTTGAACTCGACGATGGCGTCCTCATAGCGCTTGGAAAGCGTGAAGGCCGTGCCCAGGTTGATGTGGTCTTGAGCTTTTTCCATCTAGGCCTCAACTCCGGTAGCCGGTGTCGTTCCCAACGGCCGGATCATTTGGTAAATGCGGTGGCGGATATCGATACAGCGGTAATTCTTCCGGGCAGACCCCAACAAAGTCTCGGTCAAACCCAGGACCAGGATCCCTTCCGGCACCAGGGATTTGGCGAACAACTCGTAGATCTTCTGTTGTTCATGCGCGGTCAGGTAAATGAGCATATTGCGACAGAGCACCAGGTTGAAATTCGACAACTCAGCCGGCCAAACGCCCAGAAGGTCGTGGGTCCGGAAGCTGATCCGGGCCCTCAACTCGGGCAGCACCCGGGCGACAAGCCCGTGTGGTTGGAACCATCTTGCGACCTGGGTTCTCGATAGTTTCTGCAAGGATTCGATGGGGTATTCTCCTTTGTTCGCCGTACGCACGCTTGTCAGGTCGATGTCGGTCGCGAATATCTCATATTCAAAACCCGGGTTCGCGTCCTTCCATTCGTTCATCAAGATCGCCATTGAATAGGGCTCTTCCCCCGTGCTGCACCCGGCGCACCAAACCTTGAAAGTACGACCTGTCCCTTCCCCGAACTCGGGAATGACTTTTTTCTTGATGGCGTGATAGACCTCAGGGTCCCGAAAGAACTCCGTGACATGGATCGTCAATTTATCGACCAAAAGGGACGGCTCTTGAGGCGTCCCCTCGAGGATCCGAAGATAGTCCTCATATCCCGATGCGCCTGTGGCCCGCATCCTGACCGCGATCCGCCGCTTGATATAGTTCATTTTGTACTGATGGCCGTCAAAACCTTTGACCTTCAAGAGAAAAGCCAAGATCTTTTTGAGGTTCGGATCCTCTTCGGTCAAGGTCGTCATGGAAAGTCCTTGGGGAACCGTCCTTACTTCTCCCCAGCCGGGTCATAGAAAGCCTCGAAGCCGGCCTCGACCGGTATATGGCTTGTCTTGATCCGGGCCAAGGAATAATTGGGACCCGCATAGAACACCTCGACATTGCCGACAGGGATATGGAGAGATTCACTTTTGTCCAGACGGTTCTCGAACTTGCGCAGCTCAAATTCCTGACCTTCCACGATCCCCTTCTTACTGCCGGCCGTTAGGATAATGAAATCGGACGTTGTCCAAAAATGACGAATATCCATGTTCTCGCCACCGGCCACATAACATTTCACGGCGTGTTCAGGCAAATTTTTATTGACCTGGCTTTGTTTCCAGCGGCTCAGTTCATCCTCATAAAGGCGGACCGGATCCCCGTCCTCGAACGGGAAGAAAGACTCCACCACTTGGACCAAACACCGTCTTTGTTGGACTTCCAGGACCTTCACGACGGCCAGGTTTTGGACACAGTAACCGGAAAAGCCGGATTTAGCCTCCTGGAAATACTCCTTAGCCCGATAAACGACCAAAAGATCCTTGGCCTTGACCTGCTTTTGCGCTTTGGGTTCAAGGAGGATATAGGTCTTTTTAGGGGTGCTATAAGAAAGACCGAATGATTCGATCGTCGCTACTTTCCCGATCGCGGGTAGTTGATCCGGATCCGGGGAGACCGAGCCCGACTTCAGGAAATAATAAAAACCCACATCATCGCTGATACGAGCGCGCCTCGCTCCGGAGCCCACCTCCACCCTGGCCGCGCCTTTCCCTTTGGCGACATCGGGTACGTCCGTGGAAGCCTGCGTTCCATCCTCTTCCGAAACCCCTTCCTCGTTCTCAACGACCTTTTTAGGGGAAGCCGTCTCCGGGGTTGCGGTCATCTTGATCACCGCTTTGACCTCTGCCTTCATGGGGTGCGCAGTGACGGTCGGAGTCGCATCCACCGCCTCGTCATCGTCCTCGATCTCCACGGTAGCCGATCGAAGTTGCGAAAAGCCGAGCAACGTGAAGACCGCGAAAGACAGGATCAATCTCATGCCGGTCCATTTCATTTCAATGCGCATAATTCACCTCATCGTAAAGTTGTTTGGCCTTGACTCGCCATTCTTCTTGGGTCGAATACTGGCTCAAAAGGATATCCAGATAAGGAAGGGCTTGGCGCCGTAAGCCAACGATATTGGAGGCATTCGCCTTGATCTGGGCCGAATAGAAAAGGGCCGGGGCGACCAACTCGCTTTTCTCGGGATATTGCTGGTAGAGCTGGTCATAGATCTCCAGCGCCCTGTCATTGCTCCCCATTACATCACACCACCTGGCCGCCCGATAAAGCACCAAAGGAGCGTTCGGGTCTTTGGGATTGGCTTTGACCCAGCCCACGGCTTGGTCCGATAGGATCGAACTGTTCAAGGCCAGCACGAACAACACGATCAGGGCAATGGCCCCTAGATCAATTTTTTCATCGATGGTCGACCTTACCTTTTTTAAAGATTTTCAAAATTAACTGATCTTGGAAAAAATGCCACTGAGGGTGTTCTTCTTGATATTCGCCTCTTCGATCTTCTTTTGGGCCCGTTCGTTGGAAGGATCCAATTCAAGAATGCGGCTCCAAATGCGGATGGCTTGGTCCATGTTATTTTGGTCGAAGAATTGCTTCCCTTCGTTGTAAAGCTTCTCCGCTTCTTGTTGGATGGAGGCCTTCAAGGCGGCCAATTGGCGGACCACCTCCGGATGACCGGGGGACAACCTCAAGACCTTCGTATATTCCTTTTGCGCGAGGGCCAAGTCCCCGCCCTGGTGGGCGGCCCAAGCCTCTTGATAGATC
>CAZLND010000084.1:0-9551 GCA_964560635.1 uncultured bacterium
TCGCCATCCGCGAGGGCGGCCACACGGTGGGCGCCGGCGTCGTTATCCAGATCGTCGAATAAAGACTAAGAAAGTTAAGGAATAGACGCCCATGCGTGAACAAATCACATTAGCCTGTTCGGAGTGCAAGCGCCGTAATTACAACAAGACGCGCGACAAGCGGAAGACCCCGGACAAGCTTGAGGTCAAGAAGTATTGCCGGTGGTGCCGTAAGCACACGATGCATAAGGAAACCAAGTAAGCCGTTTCCTCATAATAGGGCAGTAGCTCTAATGGTAGAGCGGCGGTCTCCAAAACCGCGCGTTGCAGGTTCGAATCCTGCCTGCCCTGCCAGCTACGTCATATTTTAAGAAGCGAGGCCGTCCACCTGGTTGAACCCGGGTGGCCCGGCGAAAAGGTGAGAAATGTTAGAATTTTTTAAGAACTTCATGGTTTGGTTCGACGAATCAAGGTCGGAATTCAAGAAGATCTCCTGGCCCACACGGGAAGATATAAAGGGTTCGACCATGGTGGTCTGCGTGACCATCGCTTTTTTCATGCTGGTGCTGGGTGTTTATGACACCGCGCTCCTGTGGGTCATGAAATTGATAGGTTTTACCAAGTAAGTAAAAGAGAGGGCAATTTGCAAATGAGCAAGCGCTGGTACGTGATCAATACCTATTCTGGGTACGAGGCCAAGGTGAAGACCAACCTCGAGAACCGCATCAAGAGCATGAAGATGGAAGACAAGATCTTCCAGATCCTCATTCCCTCGGAAGAGGTCACGGAAACCCGCGCGGGCAAGAAACGTATCACCAACAAGAAATTCTTCCCCGGTTATATCCTGGTCGAGATGGATATGGATGAGAATTCCTGGTCGGTGGTCCGCAACACCCCCAAGGTCACCAGTTTCGTGGGATCGGGCAACAAACCCATTCCACTTCCGGACGAGGAAGTCACGGCCATCCTGGAGCATATCGGGAAGCGCCGCGAACGCCGGGCCCTGAAGAGTCAGTTCGAAAAGGGCGATTTGGTAAAGGTCATGGACGGACCCTTCGCCAACTTCTCGGGCTCGGTCGAAGAGATCAACCCGGAGCGCGAGAGGGTGAAGGTCATGGTGACCATCTTCGGGCGCGCGACGCCGGTTGAGTTAGAGTTCCATCAGATCGAAAAAGAATAGCTTGCTCTTAAGCGAGTAGAAGGAAGAAGGAAAAGGTCATGGCAAAAGAATTAAACGCAATGGTGAAGCTCCAGATCCCCGCTGGCAAGGCGAACCCGGCACCCCCCGTGGGTCCGGCTCTCGGCCAGCACGGCGTCAACATCATGGAGTTCTGCAAACAGTTCAACGCGGCCACCCAAAAGCAGGACGGGTTGGTCATCCCGGTTGTCATCTCCATCTATAAGGACCGTTCGTTCTCGTTCATCCTGAAGACCCCACCGGCCTCGGTGCTTCTCTTGAAGGCCGCTGGTCTGGCCAAGGGCTCCGCTGTCCCCAACAAAACGAAGGTGGGGAAGGTGACCCTGAAGCAGGTCGAGGAGATCGCCAAGACGAAGATGCCGGACTTGAACGCGCAGAAGTTGGATTCGGCTATGCGCATGGTGGAAGGAACCGCCCGCAGCATGGGCATCGAGATCCAGAAGTAACAGTACCCGGTCAAAAGCTGGGTCTGAATCAAATAACTGTGGGAGTGTCCCTCAACAGGGATGCGATCGGACCACGGGAGGTTAATTATGGCAGTCAAGGCAAGCAAAAGGCATCGCAAGAACGTGGAGTTGGTGGACAAGGCCAAGGCCTATCCTCTGGCCGAAGCGGTCAGCGTTCTCAAGAAAGCGGCTCCCGCTAAGTTCAACGAAACCGTCGAGCTGCACATCAAGCTCGGTGTGGACCCCAAGAAGGCTGACCAACAGGTCCGCGGAACCGTCTCCCTTCCCCATGGCACCGGTAAGACCCTCAAGGTCGCCGTCCTCGCCAAGGGTGATAAGATCAAGGAAGCCCAAGCGGCCGGCGCGGATTTCGCCGGGGACAATGACCTCATCGATAAGATCGCGGGCGGGTTCCTCGATTTCGACATCCTCGTGGCCACCCCTGACATCATGCGCGAGACCGGTAAGCTGGGTAAGGTGCTGGGTCCCAAGGGCCTGATGCCGAATCCTAAAGCCGGGACCGTGACCCCCAACGTCGGCCAAGCCGTGAAGGAGATCAAAGCCGGTAAGATCGAATACCGCGTGGACGAGCAAGGTATCTGCCACTCGGGCATCGGCAAGATCAAGTTCGACGAGAAACAGATCGTCGAGAACGCCCAAGCCCTCATCAAGACCCTGGTTTCGGTCAAACCGGCCTCTTCCAAGGGAACCTACCTGATTTCCACGCATTTGACCTCTAGCATGGGGCCCGGGATCAAGGTGGACACGGCGGAGTTTACAAAAACCGCCGCCAAGTGATATTATTCCTCTCCCTTCCCCTGAAAAGGGGAGGGGGTCGAAGTTGTTAGCAGTAACGGTTGTCGAAGACAGCAGGCGGCTTGTTCGGGGATGTTGGAACGCATAAGCCTTAATGAATGCCTGCCGAGGCGATCCGGAAAAATGAAAGAGTATTTCCAATACCCTTCATCCGGTCGTTTCGGGTGAAGGGTTTTCTTTTTTACTGCGGCGGGCTTGCCCGCCGAGGCCCTTTCCCGTTGTGAATATAACCAGGAACGGTGGTGATTTTTTTGACAGAAGAAAAGAAACGTGAGCCTAAACAAGAGAAGAAAGACGCCATCCAGACGTTATTGGACCGGGTCCAAGCTTCCAAATCCACGGTCGTGACCGGTTACACCGGGTTGACGGTGGAAGAAGTGACCGACCTGCGCGCCAAACTGTTCCATGCCAAAGTGGAATACCACGTGGTGAAGAACAACCTGGCTCGGCTGGCTTTCAATAAGGCCAATATCACGGTTTTGGATGACCTGTTGGTCGGACCTACCGCCGTCGCGTTAGCGATGGATGACGCGGTGGCGCCGGCTCGGGTGCTTTCCAAATTCGCCAAGGACCACGACAAGTTGTCGTTGCGTGGCGGATGGATGGACGGCCGCATGATCACGGTCCAAGACATCAAGGCTTTGGCGAACCTGCCAAGCCGCCAGGTGCTTTTAGGCAAGATGCTGGGAAGCATGCAGTCGCCGATCACCGGATTCGTTCGTGTATTGGCTGGCCCTGCGAGCAAACTGGTTTACGCCTTGAACGCTGTGGCGCAAGCCAAGGGCAAAACAGCTTAATTTCATTATTCACTTCTCCGGCTTTTGCCGGATACAAGAAAACTAATTTGGAGGAAGATTCAAAATGCCTACTTTAACGAAAGATGAATTCATCACGGCCATCGAGACCATGAGCGTTCTGGAACTGAACGAGCTCGTCAAGGCCCTCGAGACCAAGTTCGGCGTGTCGGCCGCGGCCCCTGTGGCCGTCGCTGCTGGCGGCGGAGCCGCTGCCGCCGCTGCCGAAGAGAAGACCGCTTTTGACGTCAATCTGAAGACCGTCGACGCGGCCAAGAAGATCAACGTCATCAAGATCGTCCGGGAAGTCACCGGATTGGGCTTGAAAGAAGCCAAGGACCTGGTCGATGGCGCTCCCAAGCCCGTCAAGACCGGCGTTACCAAGGCCGAAGCCGATGCGATCGTTGGGAAGTTCAAGGATTCCGGCGGAGAAGTCGAGATCAAGTAAGAGTTTTAGTAAAGCCCCCTGTAGTGGCCCCTTTGGGGTCGGCTACAGGGGGCTTTTTTGTTTTGGTACAATGAAAGATCACAAACTCCAGGTCCTCCCATGACAAAACGCACTCCATCGACTTTTCTTCGGATCGGGATCGCTACCTGGTTGCTGCTCCTTGCCTTGGCTTTTGTATGCCGGACAGCTTTGATCTCCAAGAGCCACATCACTTTCACTTCCGACGAAGCGAGTTGCCTGAACTCCGCCCTTCATTTTGGAAGCCAAGATTGGCAAGACCGTCTTTATCCCGCTCCCCGATATCTAGGCGGTATCCGTTTTTGGGTTTCGGCCCTCTTTTACCGTTTGACCGGCGGTTGGTTGCGTGCGGGAGCGTTTGAAGCCATCCTTTTCAATCTTCTCGGATGTACGCTTTGGGTTTACTGGTTCTATCGCTGGCTGTCAACGAAGGCGGCCTTCGTTGCGGCCTTGTTCCTCGCCATTCCTCCCGCTTGTCTCGACTATTTCGCCACCTTATTGGAAAGACGCCAGGTGTCCTTTGTCCTGGGCGCGGTCCTTGCGCTAGGGTGGGAAAAGTGGCAGTCCAATGCCAGATACGCGGTTCTTTTTGGCCTTCTTCTGGGTTGGGCTTTTTGGGAAGACCGCTTCATCCTTGCTTTTGTCGTGAGCTTGTTCTTGGGCACGCTTTGGGCAAAGGACGGGAAAAAAATTTGGAAGGCCGAAATGTGGAAGTGGTCCATCCTTGGGGTGCTATTGAGCGGCGGGTATGGTCTTTTTCGTGAATGGCAGCAGCCGCAGTACGGGGCCGGATATCTCACTTATGGTTTCGCGGCGTCTTCCGCTATTTTTTACCGTCTCCATCTATTAATGGACGCCTTTCCCCAGTTCTGGAACGACAACATGCCCACGGGACTTCTGCAGGCTTCCGCCCTTGGACAGGCTGTTGATCCAATGCGTCATGGGTCTTTCGAGGTTGGCCTGAGGATCTGGACAGTCCTTTTGTTCGCAGCCGCTTTAGGGGGCTATGGGCTATTGGTCTTGGTCCGCAAAGGGTCGAGGGCCTTGGTCCTGTCCGCCCTGTTGCCAGTGGTACTTCTTTTGTTCTTCTTTTTGTTGAGCGATCATGTATCGGACGCACTTTGTTTCCGTTATTTCACTTATTGGCCGGTGGGGATTGCCCTTGGGCTCGGTTCGCTCCTCGAGGCGACCCCTGAAAAGAGAAAAAAGCTTATGGGAATATTCTTGGGGCTATTATTCCTTATCCAAACGGCCATCTTCGTTCATAGGGTTCATAAGATCCCGGCCCATCATCCCGCCGAACAGGTGATAGCTGCATTGGATCATTTGGGTCTTAAAGCGGGTTGGGCCAACGGGTGGGTGAGCGGCGCGGTTGATTTTATTTCCGGGGACCGCATCTATCTTAACCAGTACAACTTTGAACCGGCCGACCGTAAGGCGGAATGGCTGGCTTATCACAGCCCCAGGATCGCGGTGGTTTCGGTGGATGGGCTGGATCGGCCGGAGTTGATCCGGGAATTGCTGAGTAAATTGGAAAATTTAGGTTATCATTCTTCGGGCGGCTTTAGGTTCAAGGAAGGCTGGACCCTGATCGAACTTCGAAAAAGCCCAACTTAACCCGGAAAAATAGCGATAGAGCCATGGGAAAAATACTGAAAAAAAATAAAGGCCTTTTCATCACCTTCGAAGGCCCGGAAGGTTCGGGCAAAAGCACCCAAATGGCCCTCTTGGGGCGCTTCCTTCATGAGAACCATATCCCTTATCTTCTTACCCGTGAACCGGGTGGCTCGAGCTTGAGCACCCACCTGCGGCGCTGGATCTTGAACCGCCTGGAATACAAGCTGGCCCCCACGACCGAACTGCTCCTTTTTCTCGCGGACCGGGCCCAGCATGTGAGTGAAGTCATCCAGCCTGCGCTCCAAAAAGGAAAGGTCGTCCTTTGCGACCGCTATACGGATTCCACCTTGGCCTACCAGGGTGGCGGCCGGGGGTTCGACCTAAACATCCTTAAAAGCCTGAATGGGGTCGCGACCAGTGGCTTGAAACCCGACCTGACCCTTCTCTTGGATGTGCCGGTGGAGTTGGGATTGAAGAGGGCCTTGGGCCGTGGAAAAGGGAAGGATCGCATGGAACGGGAGAAACTTCGCTTCCACCAGAATGTCCGCCAAACCTTCTTGAGGCTGGCCCGGGCTGACAAGCGGCGTTTCATTGTTCTGGACGGCCGCAAGGACAAAAGGGTCCTCCAACTGGAAGTCATCAGCGAGTTGAATGAGCGTCTTCCGGGCGGTTCCCAACTGCGTCGATCACTCAAAGCGAAGAGATAGACCTTGTCCGAATTCATCATTCCCCGATCGGAAAAACTCAATTCCCAGCCCGAGGTGGAAAGGCTCTTGTCCGGCCTTTTGGCCCAGCAGGGGGTACAGACTTATCTTTGGGCGGGGCCTGAAGGTTCAGGAAAGAAGACCCATGCCCTGGCCCTGGTCCGGAGCCTCTTTTGCTCGGAAGGGCCCGGCTGTGTCGGATGCGCCGCTTGCAAACAAGTCCTCGCCAAGACCCATGCCGATCTCTTCTGGGTACACCGGGACCATTTTTGGGGAGAAGACCCGGACGAAAAAAAGAAGAACGAGCTGACCGTAAAGGTGGCCTTGAATCTCTCGGAAAAACTCCATCGGGCTCCCCTTTCGGCTCCTTGCAAAGTGGCGGTCATCCTGGACGCGGACAAAATGAACGAACAGGCCCAGAACGCCCTCTTGAAGACCCTGGAAGAGCCACCTGCCAAGACGCTCATCATCCTTTTGGCCGATCGAACGGGGGATTTTCTCCCGACAGTGCTTTCCCGCTGCCGCTTGATCCGTTTTCCGGCCCTTTCTCCCAAAACCGTGGAAGGACTTTTGACCAAGGAATATGGTTGGAAGCCGCAAGAGGCTCACCAGGCCGCCCAAGAAGCAGGCGGCAATATGGTCCAGGCCCTGAAGTCGGGGAACAAAGATTGGACTGATTTTCGGGACAAGGTCTGCGCTGACTTCGATAAAGCCTTACTTGGAGGCGATGAGGATTGGCTCCTGATGGTCAACGAATACGAACAGTGGGAACCGGAATTCCTAGGGGACGCTGAAATGACCACTACCCAGCGCAAGGCCGAAGTGCAAAAGGCCGCGTTCCAAGTCTATATCGGCCTCTGGTCAAGGCGGCTGGCGGGCGAAGTTGAAATCCCCGCGAAATTATCCTACCTTCCCGCGGACTCGGTCCTAAAATGCCTGCAAAAACATAGGGATATGATCCCAATGTACCTGAATTCCAAGATGATCCTGGACCATTTGTTCCTGGAGTTGAGGGAAGGTTTCAAGAAGGGTTCCTTGACCGACCGCTCGTTCATGGACCTAGCTGTCCAAATTTGACCAGAAGGTAACTCGTGCCTGAATCTAAAAAGACATTTTACGTTACCACCCCCATTTATTACGTCAACGACGTGCCCCATATTGGGCATGCCTATTCCACCGTGGGCGCGGATGCCCTGGCGCGGTTCAAGCGTATGGACGGCTATGAGGTTTTCTTCCTGACGGGTACGGACGAACATGGCCAAAAGATCGCCAAGTCCGCCAAGGAGAAAGGCCTGGAACCTAAGCAACTGGCTGACCAAGTGGTTGAGCGGTTCAAGGAAGCCTGGAACAAATTGGGTATCACCTACGACCGGTTCATCCGCACCACCGACGAGGAGCACCGTAAAGCGGTCCAGGCCTTCTTCAGGAAGGTCATGGACGCCGGATATATCTACAAGGCCCACTATGAGGGTTGGTATTGCCTGCCGGATGAGAAGTTCCTACTGGATTCGGAGGTGAAGGACGGCCCGGAGGGAACAAAGACCTGTCCCGACTGCGGCAGGCCGGTGGAACGCATCACCGAGGAGAATTATTTCTTTAAAATGTCGGCTTTCCAAAAACAGCTCGAAAAACACCTGGCGGATCACCCTGATTTCCTCCAGCCGGAAAGCCGCAAGAACGAACTCATCAACAACTTCATCAAGCCTGGACTGGCCGATGTTTCCATCACCCGCTCCACGGTCAAATGGGGTATCCCCGCGCCGGTGCCCGAAACTACGGTCGTTTATGTCTGGTTCGACGCCTTGGTCAATTATCTTTCGGCCTTGGGCTGGCCCGACGGGGAAAATTACAAGAAGTTCTGGCCCGCAGACGTGCACATCATCGGTAAGGACATCCTGCGGTTTCACACGACCATTTGGCCTACGGCCCTCATGGCGGCCGGGTTATCCTTGCCCAAAAAAGTGTTTGGGACGGGGTTCATCAACATGGGCGGCGAGAAGATGTCCAAAAGTTTGGGCAATGTGGTCGATCCCATGGCCGTGATGGATAGCTACGGCGTGGATGCCTTGCGCTATTACCTCTTGAGAGAGGTTGTTTTCGGTCTGGACGGCACCTATACCCCTGAGAGTTTCGAGGGTCGTTTCAACGGGGATCTGGCCAACGACCTGGGCAACTTGGTCAGCCGGACTCTGACCATGGTGGATAAATATTGTGGCGGGGTCATCCCGGAGAAGGCTCCCTCCTTCGACATGGAGATGCCCGGTCCGGATCAAGCCAAGCAGACCCGGGACCTGATGGACCGTTTGGCCTTCGACCAGGCTTTGGAGAACCATTGGAAGCATATCAAGGCCGCCAACAAATACATCCAGACCTCGGCTCCCTGGAACCTAGCCAAGGACGAGGCCAAAAAACCAGAACTTCAAAAGGTCCTCTTCACCCTGGTAGAGGTCTTGCGCGTGACCGCCATTCGTTTGTCACCCTTCATGCCCTTCACGGCCCAGGCCATCTGGGAACAATTGGGTTTTTCTGACAAGGTGGATAAACGCTCTTTTGGGGAGACCGAAATGGTTGGCTCCTATGCCCCGGGCCAAAAGGTCAAGTTGGGGAGTCCCTTGTTCCCACGCATCGAAAAGAAAGAAGCGGACGAAACGGCTCCGGTCTCGGGAGAAGACGCTATTGCGGCGGCCCAAAGTTCATTGAAAAAGAAACTTTCCCAACATTTCAAGGCGCAGAATTTGAAGCCGGATATGGGCTGGTTGGCCAGCTCCAGCCAAGAATATCCCGAATTGCTGGCCAAGGGGAAATACGGTTTCTATGTTCGGACGCCCGATAAAAAGCGCGTCATCATCGAGGTCGAACAACAAAAGTTGACCGACCCCAAGTTTGCGGACGCATTGCACGGATCCTTGTTGGCTGAAGCCCAAAAACTCCTGAACCCCTCCAATTAACATGCTCATCGATACCCATTGCCATTTGGACGACGTTCGGTTGATGGGGGATGAGGAAGAGATCCTCCGAAAAGCCAAAGAGTTCGGCGTCGAGCTCATGGTCACCATCGGCACCGACGAGCAAACCTCGGCGGCGGCCGCCAAGATCGCCTCCCGGCATCCCGGCAAGGTTTTCCACACCGTCGGGGCCCATCCTTCGGATGTGGACCGTTTCGGCGACGCCGAATTGGCCGAGATCGAACGCCTAGCCCGGGAAACCAAACCCAAAGCCATTGGTGAGATCGGACTGGATTACTACCACGATTCGGACCGTGCCAAGCAGGCCGTGGTTTTTGAAAGAATGATCGGTCTGGCCCGGGAACTCTCACTTCCCATCGTCATCCATGATCGGGATGCCCATGGGGATATCCACCGTATCCTTGCCGAAAAAGCCAAGGGCTTGAAGATCCTGATGCATTGCTATTCAGCGGGACCGGATTTCGTGGACCGTTTCATGGCCCTGGGATGTCTCTTTTCCATCGCCGGGCCGGTGACTTTCAAGAACGCCCAGGAACATCGCGACGCGGTGGCCAAGATCCCCTTG
>CAZLND010000085.1:0-9511 GCA_964560635.1 uncultured bacterium
AATTCTTCCAAGACCTTCTCCAGGACGGCAGGAGGTCCCTCGGTCTTCAGTAAGCCAACCGCTTCGGCCCCTAAAAAGGCCCGAAGTAGGACATAACCTTCCGGCGCCCGGCCCTCGAATTTCTGGCTGGCGAAGGTGACACCCAGGGTCAGTTTTTTCTCTTTGGCGGGGACCACGAATCCGAATCCGTTCAGGGGATGGTTCACGTCCTGGCGGCGGAAGCCCAGGTTGAGGGTGGCGGAGTCGTGGGCGGGAATGGCCGTGAGGAGCTTGTCCCATTCCTTGTCCAGGGAACCGATGAGCGGGCGCATCTTGGAGGGTTGAATGGCCAGCACCACCGCGTCGGCTTCTTGCGAACGTCCCTGGGCGGTCACTTCCCAGGTCCCGTGGTCGGTGGGTTGGAGGCTTTCCACCGGGTGGTCCAACCAAAGGGAAACGCTGGGGATCTGTTCCGCCAATTTCTCCGCGAAAGAACCCATGCCGTCCTTGAAGCTCACGAATAGGGAATAACGGGCGCCCGAGACCTGGGCCTGGCTGTTCAATTTGCGGGCGGCCATGGCTTTGAGCAAGGAACCGTATTTGACCTCCATCTCCTTGAAGCGGGGCATGCAGGCGTTCAGGCTCAGGTCATCCGGGTCGGCGTTGTAAACGCCACCGATGAGGGGTTGGGCCAAGGACTCCAGGACTTCTTTGCCCAGGCGGCGCCGAACGAAGGCGCCGATGCTCTCGTCCTGCGGGTCGCGGCGGACCTTCACGAAGGGCTCCAAGGCCGCGCGAAGCTTGCCGAGGGGTGAGAGAAGAGGCGTGGTGATGAGCGGCCACAAGCGGGAGGGGGCCAAGAGGTAAAAACCCTCGGGGATGGGATAAAGCCGGTCGTTCTTCAAGATGAAGGACTGTTTGAGGGTTTGGTTGGTCTTGATGAGCTGAGGTTCCAAGCCCAGTTTTTGGCAAAGGGCCAAGGCCGCGGGTTTTTCAGTGATGAAACAGTCGGGTCCCTCCTCCATGAGGAAGCCCTCTTTTTCCACGGTGCTCAGGGTGCCGCCCGCGTTCTTCCCGGCGTCCAGGACATTGAGGTCCAGATGGACATTTTTTTCTTGGGCCAGTTCCTGCAGGCGGATGGCGCAAGCCAAGCCGCTGACCCCGGCGCCGATGACGGTTACCCTGATCATTTTTAAATCGCTTTCATTTAAAAAATCTAATAGTTGTCATTGCGAGGAATACCCGCTGAATAGGCGGGTGATTATGACGAAGCAACCTCAGTTTTAAAAGCTTTTTACCGGCTTATTTAAACTTGGGTTGCTTCGTCGTAACCGTTCGGCTATTCGCCGAACACTCCTCGCAATGACCGTTATTTTATTGCGATGCTTCCTCAACAAGCGAGGAAAGCATCGCGATAAATGAAGGGTGGGTTCCCACGGTCTTGGCCCGAACCATGTGCAGGCCTTTCCACTTGGCCTTGTCCTGGGCCAGGATGTCGATGTCGTAAAGCACTTCCACGTGGTCCACCAAAAAGCCGATGGGGGCCACCACGCAGGCGGCCAGGGTTTCGTAAGTGCGCCGGTCGATGAACTCGGTCAGGTCCGGCTCCAGCCAGGGTTCCTCGGGGCGGCCACTGCGGCTGGTGAAGGCGGTCTGGTAATAGGGCATTTCCACGGCTTGGGTCACGAGTTGGCAGGTTTCCTCGAACTGTTTGGAGTATTGGGACTCGTGAGCCATCTTTTTGGGAATGCTGTGGGCGGTCAGGATGAGCTCGGCACGATGACGGGACTTTTCTTCCTCGCTCAATTGGTCATAGCCCTCTTTTATGTAATGGGCCAGGGCGTTGATATAGCCGGGCCTCATATGCCATTCGGGAGCGTAGGTTATTTCAGGAACGGGTTTGCCCTCGGCTTTCAGGGCCGAAAGGGCCGCGTTCACGCGGTCCACGTATTTATCGTAAGAAGCAGGACTGCGGTGGGGTGCCATGACGATGGCGAAGATCTTGGTTTTGCCCGCCTGGGAAAGTTCGGCCAGGGTCTCGGCGATACGGGGGTTGGAATGGGCGTAACCCACCTTCACGGGAAGGTCGAGTCCCCGGGCCTTCAGGAGTTGTTCGAGGGCGTCGGCTTGTTCCTCGGTCAGCAGGTTATAAGGGGAAACCCCGCCGATCTTCTCGTATTGTTTGGCCACCTTTTCCAAGCGTTCCACGGGGATGTTCTTCCCGGCGGTGACATCTTGTAGGAAGGGAAGGACCTCTTCGGGTTTCTCGGGTCCGCCAAAGCCGATAAGTAGGACAGCGTCGTAGTTCAAAATAAAACCTCTCCGGACATGTTAACCACCAAGGCACCAAGGGCACCAAGAACTGCGAAAAGCGAATAGGTTCGAGGGAAGGCGGAACCCAAACGGATTTTCGACTTTCTTGGTGTCTTTGTGTCTTGGTGGTTCAAGTGGGCTTCCAGCCTTTTACGGTCTCGATCATAGCCCGGACGTTCTCCATCGGGGTGGCGGGCAAGATACCATGACCCAGATTAAAGATGTGGCCCGGTTTTCCAGCGGCTGACTTGAGGACCTTTTCGGTTTCCTTGCGCACATTATCCGGGTTCGTTAATAGCACTTCAGGGTTCAAGTTGCCTTGGATAGCGACGTCCCCCAGTTCCTTCCAGGCTTGTCCCAAGTCCGTCCGCCAATCCACCCCGACGACCGAGGCGCCCGTGCTTTTCAGCAAGGGGTAAAAGGGCGCGGTTTCGGTGCCGAAATAAATGACCGGGACGCCGGGTTTCAGTCCGCTGATGAGGAGTTTCACATAGGGTAGGGCGAATTTCTTGAACTCCTCCGGCGAAAGGATGCCCACCCAGGAATCGAACAATTGCAGGGCCTGGGCCCCGGCGGCCACCTGGGCGTTGAGGTAGGAAATGGTGGCGGCCACGATACGTTTCATGAAGTCGTCCCAGAGCTCGGGCTGTTCGGCCAGGACCTTGCGGATCTGGTAAAAGTCCTTCGAGCCGCCGCCTTCTATTAGATAAGAAGCCAGGGTGAAGGGCGCCCCAGCGAAACCGATGAGCGGGATATGGGGTTTCAGGTCCCGGCGGATGAGCCGGACAGCGTCCATGACATAAGAGAGGTCCTTGGCGCCGTCCACTTCCTTGACCCGCTTGATATCCGCCGCTTCCCGCAAGGGGTTGCGGATGACCGGGCCGCCGTGGTCGGCGAATTCCAGGTTGAATCCCATGGGCTCCCCGATGAGCAGGATGTCGGCGAAAAGGATGGCCGCGTCCACACCCAAGACTTCCTGGGCGCTGACCGTGACCTTGGCGGCTAGGTCGGGTCTCTTACAAAGGGTGAGAAAAGAAACGGTCGAGCGGATCTCCCGGTACTCGGGCAGGTAGCGGCCCGCTTGGCGCATGATCCAAAGGGGTGTGCGGTCGGTCTTTTCCTTCCGGCAGGCTTTGAGGAAGAGACTGTCCTTGAGGGAAGTGACCGGTTCCTTAGGAGCCACGCGAGGGGTCACTTCCAAGGGGACGGCGGTTTCTTTTTTCTCGTGAAGCTCGTGGCACTTTTCGGCGACTTCCTTGACCAAGAAACCCATCTTGGGGTGCTCGGGTTCCACATCCACGGTCAGGCCCTGGCTCTTCAAGGCTTCAGAGGCGATAGCGCCTACCGAGCCGATGACCATGCGGGCCAAGGCCCCCCGTAGTTTTTCTTCCAAGCCCAGTCCCCGGGCCACTTCCATCGTGTTGTGGATCTGTTGGGCGCTGGTGAAGAGGGCCACGGGTACCACGCCCTCAATGATGGACTCGATCAACTTGGCCAAGGGCTTGGTGTCCTCGGGCAAGGCCCAACGGTATACAGGGAGGCTCACGACTTCCTTGGCCCCGCCGGCCTCCAGGGCTTCCAGCATTTCTTGGTTGGAGACGCCGTATTCCTGGACCACGATGCGTTTTCCCTTCAAGGCGTCGTGCTCTTCCAAGGTCGTGAGGACTTCCCGCCAGGTGTTGGGTTCGGGGACGACATAAGTGGCTTTCAATTCATATTCGGTCAGGGCCTTCACCGATTTGGGCCCGCGGGCCACGAGGGCCAGGCGCTTCATGGCGGTCTTGATGTGGCTGGGGGGGAACTTTCCTTCCAATACATGGAAGAGGGCCCGGGTGCCGACCCCGGTCATGAGGATGATGACGTCGAAATGTTTTTCCTGGATCTTCTCGAAAACCTCGAAGGCCTGCTTGTTCTCGCTGAGGGGAATTTCCCGCATGGAGGGCGCCACCATGGGACGGCCCCCGTGGCGGCTGATGAGGTCCTCCATCTCGCGGCTCTGGCGGCTTTCGAAAGCCGCGACCGTGAGGCCTTGGAAGCCCGATTTGTTGGATTCGTTGATCTTGGATGGCATGGAGGGGCAGTATAAAAGTGAAACGGGAGGAAATCCAGGAAGATGGGCAGGGACGGTAATGGGTGCTGTCATCGCGAGGAGTGACCCGCGAATAGCGGGGCGGTAACGACGTGGCGACCTCAGTTTATATAAGCCTTTTCCCAAGGAGTTTTATTTTGGAACTGGGGTTGCTTCGTCATGAACAGCCGTCTATTCGACGGCTATTCCTCGCAATGACAGCAAAATCAAAATGAAGTATTACAAACAGAAGCCTTATTTTGGGTGACTTTGCCCAGGACCTTGGCAAAAATGGGCCATGCCCTCGAAGCGAAAAGTCCTCAAGACTCCCGTCCCGCCGTTCGTTTACTTTTCCGTTTTTCTCGTGGCTTGTTTGGCCTTGCCCTATTGGCCCCACGGGATCCCCGGGCGGCGGTTCTTCTATTGGGTCGGGATCGTCCTCCCCTTATTCCTGGCCATGCGGGATATCCCCAAGGTTGGGGTGAAGCTTCTGGTCCTGAAGGACTGGGTGAGGCTCCCGCGGTCCGCCTGGTTGCTGGTCCTATTGGTGGCGGTGGCGACACGGTTCTACGGTTTGACGGACCTGAATCCCTGGCCGACGAGGGATGACGGCTATTTCCTATTCCAGGCGATGGATACAGGAGGGAGGGAAAGCCTGCCCTTCTTTTACGGTATCGGGGAAATGCCGCCGGTTTTCCGGACAGTCCTGGGCGTTTTCTTAGGGTTAGCCAAACCCTCGCTGACCTCCCTTTGGTTGTTCCCGGCGCTCATTTCTCTAGTGACAGTTGGGGTTGGCACTTGGGCGGTCCGTTCTTTCACCTCCAAGAGTTTCGCCTTCCTCTTCGCGATGTTGTTGGCCGGTAGTTTGTGGCCGGTCCTATTGGGTCGGTTCTGCAATGTGTGGGTCCTCTTGTTCCTTTGGGAATGTCTGACCCTAGGAATATTGGCGGTCTTTTCCATTCAAAAGGTTCCGGCTCGGGCCAGGGTCTGGGCATTAGGCGCGGGAGCCTGTGTGGGAGCGGGGTTTTATATTTCGCCCACCCACTGGGCCTTCTTTTCGCTGGCGGCGACCTTAGGTCTGGTGGGTTTGGTCTTTCGGAAGGACCATCGGCGTTGGAAAGAGTTTTTCTTTTATCTGTTTTCCGCGAGCGTTGTTTCGTTCCTCTTTTGGATCGAGGCCCTGGGCCACCGCTATGGACGGCATGTGGAGGAAGTTTGGACGGGGGTCGGGTCTCTTTTGACTTTTGACCATCTGGTCCAATGTGGACGTTATGTTTGGGGTCTCTTCTGGGGTTTCGGCGGCCCGAATTACGACTATGGCCCGGTGTTGGGCGGATTCCTGAACCCCCTTCTCGGCGCCTTTTTTTTCCTGGGTCTGGTTTTTTTCTTGAGGGCTCGGAAATTTTCCGAGCTCGGCTGGATGGGTTTGGTTTCCTTGGTCCTTTTGACACCGGGTTTTTTGACCCGCGACCTGGAGATGCAGAGGGTCCTCTCTTTGATACCGCTCTTGCTGTTCGTCGCGGTGGTAGGGTTGGTCCATTTCGTTTCGAGCCTACCCAAGCGTTGGGTTATTCTTTCACTCGTGTGCTTCTTGGGATCTTCGGTCGGGTTCGATTTTTACCGCTTGGCCGTGCCCCTGCATGAGACCCTGGAACTTTGCCGGGACCGGCAGATATTGGAGTCCCAGGAATCCGCCAACGCTTATGAAGTTTTAAAGAGGAAAGCCAAACAAGAGGGCCCCGGTTATCTTTTTCTCGATTATGTTGCCGTGCCTTTGGACCAAACGCTTTTGCTCGCCACCTACCCCTTCAATGCCGCACAGAACCCGGAGTTGAAAGATCCCCAGCCAACTTGGGCGGCCTTCTTGACTAACGTCAATTACCGCCCCTTCCTCGAAAAAAGATTTCCCGACGCCCAGTGCCTCGTGGTGGGCTCCCATCTCTTGCCCTGGGACGGGGAGCTGATGTTGGTGGTTCTGCCCTTGAGTCCCGCCAACCGGGCTACAGTGGATCTTTGGCTGAAAGCCCAGCCTCTTTTTCACGAGGCCACGGCCGGTATCCTGCGCCGGGCGGAGGAGAGGTCCCGTGAGGAGGTGCTGGCAGAGTTCTTGAAGGGCTATTCCTTGGTGCAGGGCGACTCCTTTTTGGTGTCCGTTTTCTGGGAGATATGCTATTTCAACCACAGCGCTGACAGGAAATTCGTGGATTCCTTGAACGACCTGACCCAAGTCCTCGGGAAGGGTTACCCCGCGGCGCACGTCTACAATGAGTTGGGTTCGTTGTTGTACTTCAAGAAGGACCCGGCCAACGCCCAAAGGGCTTTCCTGAAGGCGGTCCAATTAGGCGGGAACCATACGCTGGCCCCGGAGAACTTGAAGGTCCTGAGCGGCCGATCCAACTAAGAATCTCAAATAATCTCTGCAACTATGATGAATAAGATAAATATGATGAAGAAAAGACGATTATTTCTGTCTCTATCTCATCCATCTCATTTATCAAAGTTCCAATGCTTTTGATCTTTGTTAGTGATTCTAAGTTCAGCGGATGAGTTTGAGATTATCCGAGGCTGGAGTGAAATTTGGGTTCGCTTTAAGGGCGTCCTGAAAGGCCTTTCGGGCCTCCCCTTTTTTCCCCATCATCAGTAGATAGGTCCCTAGCTCGTTGTAGAGATGAGCGGCGGGGTATCCGTAACGAAGTCCCGATCGCACGGCTTCCAGGGAACCGGCCAGGTTCTCGGAGACCTTCTGGTCCCCAAAGGCTCGGTTCTGCAAGTGAAGGTAATAAAGTTTCTCCCAATAGCAGGACTCCAGGAAAGGGTCCCCCACCACCCAAGGATGGGTTTGCTTCAAGGCCTCGATGACGCCGCCGTAGTCGGTCCCGGTCGGGCGGTTCAAAAAAACATAGGCGACTTCTTGGAAGGCTTCCTCCGCTTTGACCCATCTTTGCAACATGTCCAGGTAGGGGACCCGGAGGTTGTAAAGCCCCAGGGTCTGCCCTCCGTCCACCCGATCCAATCCAGGGGATAAGGGGAGCCAAGACCCATGGGAGAGACGAGTTTCCAAGAAGGACTGGTAGTTTTCGTTGGTCGTGAAACTGAACCAGCGGGGAACGCTGTCGAGAGCCTCCTGTTCCGCGGAGTTGAAGGGAGCGGTCGAGACCAGCAAAGCTTGGTCGAACAGGTCGGGTCCGAAGTTAGTGAAGCATATGCCGGGGCCTTCCCTTCGATCGGTCCCTTGCAAGATCCGGTAAGCCCGGTAGGATTCGACGGACTTATAGGTCTCCCAGGAAGGTCCGGGTGTTTTCCAACGCCGCTCATAGGCCCCGAACAGATGGTAAAGGTTCAAACCGATGATGAGGACCAAGAGCAAGGCCGGGACGGACCAGCGCCAGGAAGCCTTGAGTTCCAGGGCCAAGGAACGGAATCCCAAACCCGCCACCACCAAAAGGAACGGCAGGATGAAAAGGACGCGGTTGTATTCCAAGCTCGAAGAGAACATGCCGGGCAAAAGGCAGCAACCGCCGGCGGTCAGCAACCAGAGCGTTCGGATCTTTTTGATCTCCCCCAGGCCTAAGCCGAGGCCCGTGAAGAAAAGGGCGCCGGTCACGGGGTCCAGGAACCCGCCCCATTCGGGACCATAGTAGTCCCCGTTCGGTTTGCCCCAAAAGAGACCGGTGATATAGGAAAGGCTCGTTAAGAGCCGGTGGGGGGAAACGGCCAGCGCGTGGATGTAACTGCCATATTGCGTCCAGATACCGTAAGCCAGGGGCGCCAGAGTGAGGGCCAGGGTCCCGACAAAAGGTCCTAAGGCGGCGCGCTTCGACTTGTAAAAAAAGGAAGCGGCGAGGAGCAGGGCCAGGGGCGTCCAGGCTAGCGGGTAGATATAGAAGCCCAGGGCCAAGGCGAGGGCTAAGGGAAGACTGGAACCCTCTTTTAGAGAACGACCGAAGGCGTAAAGCGCGAAGAGTTCGGCGGCGGGAACGAGCGCGGTGAACATGGTGACCCGGCTTTCGAAGAGGGCCCAGTAGGAAAAGGCGAAGAGCATTGTGAGCAGGAAAGAAAAGCCCTTGGGGAAGTATTGGCGCGCGGCCAGATAGGCCAGGGGAACCGCCAAGGCCGAAGCCACGGCGGGGTAAAGCCAGAGGCTGGTGAGGGAGGTGCCCAGCACCTTGAAGCAGAGGGCCAAGCTCCAAAAGAAAGGAAAGACGTTCTGGCTGTGCCCGTAAAAGAACCGCCAATCCCAATGGTGGGCGAGGCGATTGGCGATGAAGGCGAAGCTGGCCTCGTCCAAGTTGGGCCAAGTGGAGAGGGTCGTTAATTTATAGAAGCGCGCGAAGAAGGCGAGTCCCAGTAACGGGATCCAAAGCCAGGGGGGAATGGTTTGGAGGAACTCGGATTGGGTCTTGGGAGGGGCGGGATCCTTGGGGATGCCGGTGGAACGCGCGAGGAAAAGAAGGGCGAACAGGACCAGAAGCCCCAGCCACAATTTGACCATCATCGAAAGGGAACTGAAGACAAGCAAGCTATTGAGGATGAGGAAAAGAAAGAAGTAAATCCACCCGGCGGGAATGGGGAATTTGAATCTCATGGGGCCAGTATATAAAGAAAAGGGAATGGAGCTGAGGAACTTCTTAAGAAACTATGAAAAATCAAAAAGTTTTGGAACTTTGATAAATGAGATGAATGAGATGGTGAAACAAAGGGTTTTTCCTCAACACATTTATCTAATTCATCATAGTTGCAGAGGTTTTGTTGGGAGTTTTTAGGACTTGGATTCTTTCTTGTCGTTCTCCAGGAGCTTGATCTCCACGTCATATTCCATGCGGGAAAGGACGTCCGTCCCGCGGAAGGTGCCGGAGAAAGGCGCGGCGTCCTGGGAAGTGGGGCCGGCGGCCACGGCGATATGGTGGTCGGCCACCGCCAGGCCCATGCTGGGGTCATAACCCCTCCAACCGGCTCCAGGCATATAAACCTCGGCCCAGGCATGCAGGTCTTGGCTGTCGCGCGCGCCCGGGTCGTACTTGTAACCGCTCACGAAACGGGCGGCCAATCCGATGGAACGGCAAAGGTCCACAAAGAGCACGGCCAGGTCGCGGCAGGCGCCTTCCTTGCGGCGCAGGGTCTTGTTGGGGGTCAGGGGGTCGCCCACCGCGC
>CAZLND010000086.1:0-665 GCA_964560635.1 uncultured bacterium
GGTCTCATCCTTGGCTTTTGACAGGGCTTCCTCTTTTGCTTTTTGGAGCATCTCTTCCTTGACCTTGCGCTCCGCCTCTTCCCTGGCTTTCTTTAGCATCTCGTCTTGAGTGCGTTTTTCCATTTCTTCCCGCACTCGATGCTCGGCTTCTTCGCGGGCCCTTTTTTCCAGCTCGGACTTGGCTTTTTTATCGGCCTCATCCCGAGCTTTCATTTCCATCTCGGCCCTCAAACGTTTGGCCTCTTCCTGAGCCTTCTTTTCCATCTCGAGACGAAGGTGCTTTTCTTCCTCTTCCTTGGCCTTCTTTTCCGCTTCCAAAGCCCCGATAACGTCCTCGCCGGTCTTGATATAAGCCGTATAGGCCTGATTCAGTTTTTGTTTCACTTCGGCGTTGCCCGGGTGGGTCTCAAGCAGTTGTTGGTAGATCTCGATGGCTTCTTGCACCAAACCCTGTTTGACATAGTCGTCGGCAAGGGTCATTTGTTCTTTCAGTTCGTCACCAGGTTCGGGTTCAGCCGGTTTTGGTTTTTCAGCCACGAGGGCAGGCGCAGGCGTGGGCTTCGGCGCCGTAGGGGTCGGTTTGACCGACTCTTCTTCCAGGTCCAGGACCCCGCTGGGCGGGATCTTACCAATGCTTTCGGCGGTTTTAGGCGCGGCAGGCGCGG
>CAZLND010000086.1:675-5704 GCA_964560635.1 uncultured bacterium
AACGTGGGTCTGCGGCGCAATCGGCTGCCTTTGGACGGGAGCCGGGGCCGGAGTGGCGCCTGCAACGACATCGCCCATAAGTCGTTTTTGGGCCTCCGTGTGCCCCGGATTGAGTTCCAACGTCTTGCGCACTAGGTCGGCGGCCTGATCTTTTTTATTGGCCTTTTCCGCGGCCAATGCCGCCTTGAAATAAGCGTCCGCCGCCCCGTGATTGTCACCCGTTTGTTTCAAAAGCTCGGCCAACTTGGTTTGGGCCGTCATGTTGTTATCGTCCAACGAAACCAGGTTCCGGGCGAACTCCAAAGCCTTAGCGGGATCTTTTTTCTCAATGTAACGGTCCACCAACGTATTCAAGTGGGTGATGGCTTCAGGTTTTTTACCCATCTTGAGCGATAGCTCAACCGCGGCCTCAATGGCCACGAGATTGTCTTTCTCCACCTTCAAGGCCTTCTGGATGTTCTCGGCGGCTTTGTCCGCTTGGTTCATCTCCAACAAGCACTTTCCAAGGTAAGTCAGCGCCCCAACGTGGTTGACCTTGAATCGGAGCAAGCTCTCGAACTCGGCTTTCGCCTCCGATATCTTTTGCTTTTTAAAAAGGACCATTCCCAGTATGTAATGGGCTTCGATGCTCTTGAACTCCACAGCCTTACTGGCGTAAGCGTTGGCGTTTTCTAGGTCGCCCTTGTTAAGGGCCAATTCGGCGACGACCAGGTATTCTTTCTTTGCGTCGCCCTCGGATCCTTGCTTGATGAAGATCTGGGCCAGATTGACCCGGGCGTCGATGTTCTCGGGTTCCAACGTGACGACCTTTTGGAACATCTCCTGGGCTTTCTTGAAGAGCCGGTTCTTGAGGAAGGCGCCACCCAGCATGACATATTGCTTACAAGCCTCATCGACCATGCCTTTCTTTTCCAAAAGTTCGCCCAACTTGGAAAAGGCGGCCAGATTCTCGTTGTCGAGTTTCAACACTTCGCTCAAGGCCTCGATGGCGGCGTCCACGTCGCCTTGCTCCATGGCAGTCTCGGCTTTGATGGTTTGTTTGATGAGGTTCTGCTTTTTCTGGGCTTCAGCGGGAAGAAGGCTGGAATCGAGTGCGGCTATTTTTTTATTGACGATGACGGCCTTGTCGGCCTGACCGCGGGAAGAGAAGTCATTGGAAACCTTGATATATTCCTCAAAGGCTTCCCGGGTGGAACCCTTCTTGACGTAGACGTCCCCTAGCATGTTGTGGGTATTGATGTCTTCCGGGTCCAAGGCCACGAGCTTCTTGTACTCTTCAATAGCCTTGTCCCAGCGGCCTTCCTGGAAATAAATGTAGGCCATCTTGACGATATTTTTTTTGTCCCCACCGGCCGGAGCGCTCATAAAACCTCAGTGACTGTTAACAGAACCCAGGGCCTTTTCGGCCATTTTCCGGATCCTTGTTCCATCCGTACTATAACATTACGATTTTTTACACGCAATAAAATGAGGCCTGTTTATTGGGTTTTACGCGGGTGCGCTCGGAAAGAAGGCAGCATTGCCCACGGAGAGACAAGAATGAGTCGGGTTAAAGGAATGAAAGGTTCTAAACGAGCCCAGATGTCGACCTGACCCGGGATGAGATAGGATTGTCAGGCATATTCTCTCAACAACCCCACTTCAGAATTTGAGGATGTGTTCATTCTTTGTGTCCGCTACATACAGGTTCCCGGAGACATCCACCGCCAAGCCTTCTAGTTCATCCCCGGCGATCTGCAGATAACAGACAAAATTCCCGTTATTGTCGAACTTTTGCACGCGTCCGTAGAAGAGCCCTCCGATCAAGGGGTTGTCGGCCACGTATAGGTACCCCGAACTATCGGTGCACATATACACCACATTGAAGAACTGCCCCGTGGAGGTCCCAGCCGAACCCCATTCGCTAATGTAGCTCCCTGTTGGACCGAACTTCTGGATGGTCGGGCCAGTAGCGATGAAAAGATCGTTCGACGGATCCACCGCCAAGGCCTGAACATCGGGAAAAGGCGAAAGATTGGTTCCGTGGTTGTAGTAATAGACCGGGCTGAAACCCGTTTGGTCATAACGGATGACCATGGTCACCGCCCCCACATAAACATTGGAAGCGCTGTCCAGAGCCAACCCGCGGGAATTAGCCGGCACATTCCAGGTCGGGAGGATGGCGCCGGATGTGTTGAAGGGCTTGACCACGCCAACGCTGGCGTTGGGAGCGGTATCCAGAACATAAATTTTGGAGGATGTGGCACTGTATCGGATATTGGACGGAGCCACGAACCCGTTCAGGTCGTTCCATTGGCTCGAGTAGACGGTACCCGAGTTAAAAACTTCCACCCGCTTGTTGGTCGTATCCACGGCATAAAGATTACCGGCATTGTCGAAGGAAATATCCGAAACCCCGTTGAACTGTCCCGGCCCGAGACCCGCCGACCCAATGACGATCGGCGCCGGATAGGGACAGGTCATCGTGAAGATCGGGGTCACCGTAATAGTGGGTGAAGCGGTGGCGGTGGGGGTAAAGCTGGGCGTCCACACGGGCGGGGGAACCGGGTTCTGCCAGGGAAAAACGGGGTTAGGGACGAAGTTGTTGCAAGCCAGGGGCAAGGCCAAGAGTATAAAAACGATAAAAGCCAAGAACCCATTTCTCAAACGCATCTCCCTATTCCCAACGAGGTGCCGTTATTTTACCCTTTCCCTAACGGTCGGACTCCCCTTTTCTACAGGGAAAAGGGTCGCATTATTTGGCCTTTTTCTTCGCTTCATTCTTCTTTAGTCGAGCCTTCACCAATTTTTGAACCAGAGACGTTGGAATTTTTTGATCGAGGTCGAAACGTATCGTTGCGCCAGCGGCGTAATAGCCCTTCAGTTCCCTTTTATGTTCTGCCACAACTGGCGTGGGGATATAGAGGCCGATGTGCGCCCGGTGAAGGCAGAAATAAGCCAGCCGCCCCTTGTAATGGTAATAGGGCATCCGATAGCTGATCTTTTCTTTAGCTTTTGGGGCGGCCTTTCGAATGGCCGCGCGCAGTTCTTTCAATTTTGCCCGCACAGACCGAGGGGCAGAGGCGATGTAAGCTTCCACAGTTCTTGCAGTCACGCCATGGACCGTCCGTTTTTGGATTTTAAACCGGGAACGGCTGCCCGCAATTTCCACAGAACCTCGGCGCCCCATCCCTTTTGGCTCCACAAGAAAGGCAAACAGGTTCAGTCACTTCCTGTTTTTCCTCAGCGGGCTCCGGAACCTCCACCTTTTCCAGAAGCTTCTCAACGGGAACCTCGGCCTCGATCGTTACCGGGCGGGGAGCGGGAGGAACATAAGCTAGTCTTCCGTACCTGACCACCAGGAAAACCAACAAGGCTACCCCTCCGAGCGCCACGGGCCAGACCACTTGAAGCCATTCACAGATGAGGAGGACAACCACGAAGAGCGCGGCGCCAGCAAAAGCGGGAGCAAAATCGACCGACTGGACGACAGAAATAGTTAACCCGCAATTCGGGCATTGAGCGACGCCTTGTGGCAACTCAGCTTGGCATTGAGAACAGAGTGACGCGGCCATGAATTCGACCCCCTAGTGATTTGGAGGGTATTTTAGCCGTGGGCTTTCCCTACTATCAACCTCTCCAACATCAACATGTTAAAATCCTACCGGGGCTAAATCGTCGACACAGGAGCGGTGACATGTCAAAAGACTGCTTATTCTTTGTGGGGGTAGCAGTCCTATGGCTTTCCACCTCTGTTATCCACGGGGCCAAAGTCGGAGAGAAGGCTCCGGATTTCCAAGGTAAGGATAGTCACGGAAAAACATGGCGGCTCTCGGACGCCAAGGGAAAGTTCCTGGTCCTGGAATGGCATAACCACGACTGCCCATTCACCCAAAGCCAATACAAAGGCAAGATGCAAAAACTCCAGCAGGAATGGACGGCAAAGGGTGTCCTTTGGCTAAGGGTCATCTCCTCGGCGCCCGGCAAAGAAGGCTATGTGTCGTCCAAACAAGCCAACCTCGACGCCGCCCGAAATGGTTGCGCGGCTACTGCCACTCTCCTGGATCCCAAAGGCGTTATCGGCCGGGCATACGGAGCCAAGACGACACCCCACCTCTTTATTATCGATACGAAAGGAAATCTCATCTACAACGGAGCGGTGGATAACGCGCCACTCGATGACGATTTTTCGGTCCTAACAAAAGAGGGGAAACCTTACGAGAATTACGTGGAGCAGGGGTTATTCGAAGCAACGGGGGGAGCAAAAGTCTCCATCCCCTCAACAGTCCCTTATGGATGCGGAATTAAATACCAGGAAGAAAACTTGCCCGCAAAACTTCAGTGAACGAAGAGGACCCTAGCCACGCGCCTTTTGAAGGGTTCGGTCAGGGAAATGATATAAACGCCAGAGGCGCATCGCTCCCCATAATTGTTGGTACCATCCCAAGAATAGGTCCTCTCGTATTCTGAAGTGAGATAGGCCGAATCCACTGTTTTGATCTTCTCCCCAGCGCTGTTGAAGATGGTCAGGTCATAACCTCCCGGAAACTGGGTAATGACCACGTGGATCTGGACGGGTTTGTTCGAATTAAAGATATTCTCCGAGATGAAGAATTTGTCCGGTTCGCCGATCACCGTGGGGGTGGCTGAAAAGGTAGGGGTCATTGAATTTGTGAGAATGACGGTTGGCGTATAGGTCCTGGTGGGGCTATCCGTGGGCGTAGGGGTGAAAGTGAATGACGGGGTGGGGGTTCGGCTGAAGGTTGGCGTGAAAGAGAAAGTGGGTGTAGCGGTCTTCGTCCGAGTCACGGCGGGAGTAAAGCTATTGGTGGCGGTCAGTGTAAAAGTGAATGTTCTGGTAGCGGAGGGTGTCGCCGTCAGGTTAGGAGTGGCCGTTGAAGTCCCCGTAAAGCTTGCCGTAAACACGGCTGTGAAAGTCTTGGTTGCCGTCGCCGAATGGGTGGACGTGGGCGTAGGCGTCGATGTGAAAGTCGCGCTATTCACGGGAGTATTGGTGCGGGTTGCCGTTGGCTTGATCGGTGTATTCGTC
>CAZLND010000086.1:5714-9497 GCA_964560635.1 uncultured bacterium
ACGTGAACGTCGACGTATTCGTAGGACTATTGGTGTGGGTCGGGGTGGAACTATAGGTATTGGTGCTCGTGGGGCTATGGGTCATGGTGGGCGTCAAGGTCGAGGTACTGGTCGAAGTAAAAGTCCTGGTGGAAGTCGACGTGGCCATTTTTGTCGGCGTCAACGTCGGCGTATCGCTTGAGGTATTCGTGGAAGTACTGGTAAAAATGGGGGTAAAGGTTCGCGTAAAACTATTGGTCGGGGTGAATGTCGGGGTAAAACTATTCGTGGAGGTTGGCGTATAAGTCCGGGTGGGCGTAAAGCTATTGGTTGGGGTAAATGTCGCGGTGGAAGTGTTCGTCGCGGTCGAAGTAAAAGTCTTGGTGGACGTCGACGTAGCCGTGTTTGTCGGCGTCAACGTCGGCGTATTGGTTGAGGTGTTCGTGGAAGTTCTGGTAAAGGTGGCGGTAAAGGTTCGCGTAAAGCTATTGGTTGGGGTAAATGTCGCGGTGGAAGTGAATGTGCGGGTGGGCGTAGCCGTTGCCGTGTTCGTGTTGGTAAAGGTCTTCGTAAAAGTCCAAGTGGCCGTCAGGGTAAAGCTGTAGCTAGCGGTCGGGGTGAATGTTTTCGTGGGCGTCGGAGTAAAAGTTTTCGTGGGAGTGGACGTAGAAGTGAATGTCGGTGTAAAAGTCTTGGTCGGCGTAAAGGTGGGCGTGGGTGTGGTCGCGCATCCGCTGAAGGTGAAAACCAGTCCCCGGGGGTTGTTGCTCACCAGGGCGGAGGCTTGGTTGTTACTGTCATCATAAGGAAAACCATAGGCTAATTTATTGATACTCACTGTATGCCAAAAGGCCCCATAGTAATTGGCCGGGCCGGTCTGATAGTAGGCGGCGGGATTATTGATGTTCGCGGGATTGTCGATCACGTGGCGGTTCAAAGCCGCGTCCCTCGTCGGGTCGGTGGCCAAGGGGCCCGAGGCCCCGAATACATCCTGGGTGGTCGGCGGGGCCCCGCCCGAGCCATAAGTGCCCCAAACACTGGCGATATAGCTGTCGAAGTAATGACCATTGGGTTGTCCGGCCGCGAAACTGCCATGACCTGGCGCCACGATCCGGATCGGCCCCACCAAGCTGTTGAAAACCGAGGCTCCCGGGATGGAGTTCATAAAGGCTTGGTACTTGCTGACAACGTCGCTGTAGCAGTCCGGGATACCAACCGTGCCGGTGAGCGTGGATCCGGTTCCGCTGTAGAGCGACATCGTATAGGGGATCCCGAACATGTCCACTTGGGTGGTATTGCCGAAAAACTGGCCGCCCCCCACGTTGAATTCCATCCAGTCGAAAATAATGCCGTTGTTGGGGTCGGAAGGGTTGGCGAGGTTCGGCTGGACCAGCCCGCCGCCCCCGGCGATCGGCATGTTCATGGGCTGCCCATAGGAGATCCACAACCGGGAAGAGGTCATGACCTGGGGGAATTCCAGGCCCGCCGGGTTGTTGGCCTTGATCTGGGCCAAGCTCAGGGAATAGGAACTAGCGTTCTGGCCCGCGACATTGGCGACCATATTTCCGTTCAGGTCCAAATGGCTGAGCTGTCCCGAACTGTTGATACCGGTCACTAAGATGTAAACCTGGCTGTCCGGATAGGAACTGTTGTTCACGAATTGGGCGGTCATCAGGGCGCTGCCGGTTAGCGGGATAAGCGTTTGGGAATATGCGTTTAGGGGAACGAGGAGAAACAATCCGGCGAGGATCGGTAGGATCGAGCGAAGTAAGCATCTGCTCTCTAAAATGACCGAAGCAAAATAACGTTTTAAATTTTCCCCAAAAATGATTTTAGTTTGGGCCATCTTCAAAGGCCTGCCTTCTGTATTTTCAAGAGAGGGCGCTTTCAGGCGCATTCCCCAAAACTCACAGAAGATATTTTCCTTGGAAAAGCCCTAATGACCTACGACAGGAATAACCAATAAATGGATGAGATTGACGAGGAATTTACAGAAAAAGCCGTTTAAATGAACTTTAACGGAAGTTCATTTGACGATGACCCTCATCGTATCCGTGGACCCCGGTTTGCCTGAGATACCGCCTTCGGTAAGGATGAGTTTCTCGCCTGGTCGAGCTAGAGCGTGTCGTTTTACGAAATCGAGGACGGGCTGTTCCCAACCGTTCCGGCCACATTGAATGCCGAGACAGGACCAAACTCCATAGGAAAGCGCCAGGAACTCATGAGTAGCCGGATGAGGGCCGAATGCCAATATCCAGCTGTCGGGTTTGAAACGCGCGATACGCCGGGCGGTGTTCCCGCTTTCAGTGGGCGTCAGGATGAAACGCACGCCCAGCGACCTCATGGATTCCACCACATTGACCGACACCTGGTCTTCCACACTGGTTTTGCCGGCAGTTCCGTTTCCCTTGAAGTGTTCCATCAGATGCCGGGAGAATTTGAACGGCCTATAGCGCCGTTCAATGGAAGTGGCGATGCGGGCCATCATGGCGACGGTCTCCGCCGGATATTTACCCATGGCGGTTTCCTCTGAAAGCATAACAGCGTCCGTCCCGTCCACAATGGCGTTGGCGACGTCCGTGGCTTCGGCCCGGGTGGGCCGAACATTGTCCGTCATGGAGGCCAGCATCTGGGTGGCCGTGATAACCGGCTTTCCCGTGAGCTTGGTCTCATGGATGAGCCATTTTTGGGCGACAGGGACGTCCTCAATGGGTATCTGGACCCCCAAATCACCGCGGGCCACCATGACCCCGTCCGCTTCTTTGAGGATATCATAGAAATTATCCATGGCCTCAGAACGCTCGATTTTGGCCACCAGCCGGACTTCCTTACCACGCTTCTTGGCGAATTTCCGGATGATACGGAGGTCAGCCCCGCTCTCCACGAAAGAAACCGCGAAGATACTAATGCCCTGTTTCAAACCGAAGTCGACCAACTCCAGGTCATGTTTGGTAACCGTATCGGCATAGATCTTGGCGCCCGGCAGGTTGATGCCTTTATGGGAATAAAGATTGCCACCGATGACGACGCGGCATCGTACCTCTGGTCCGGTTACGGCTAGGACCTGAAGCTGAAGGAAACCGTCGCTCAGGTAGATGATGCTTCCCTTTTTAACACTTCGGGTCAGAGCCTTGTAAGCCACGGGGATCTGGCCGGGTAAGCGAGGCACATCGCGAGTAGTGAGAGTGACTTCGGCGCCTTTGACCAAGGGAAAGGGTTCCTTGGCCAGGTCGCCAATGCGGATCTTGGGTCCCGGAAGGTCAGCCAGGATCGCGCAGAGCTTCCCCGTTTTGCGGGCCGCAGTCCGAATAGCCTTGATATCTTTTAAATGATCCTGGGGACTTCCGTGAGAAAAATTTAGCCGCGCCATGTTCATGCCGTTCTTGAAAAGCTTCTCAATGACGCCGGGCGCCCGAGAAGCGGGACCAATGGTGCAGACTATCTTGGTTTTATGCGTCGGAAATTTCATGGAACTCCCCTTGGGTCCAAAAGGGACCGGAATGATCGCCCATCGTACCAAAGCAATAGGCCCGAGTTCACTCACAACCTTGTGACCTAGGCTTGATCGGATCGTTTCATTGCATAATGTTTTTAGTAAGAATGGGTCGGCGAGGATATAGCGAGTTTCATGCCAGAATATTTCCAGACAAAAACCGTTATTCGGTTCATTCCTCGATAAAAATGTAGAAAAAAACAGGGCAGCACGACAAAAACGTTGAGTTACTTATTGGGGAATAAATGGAGAAAAGTGGTGCCCGAGGTCGGACTTGAACCGACATGTCCGTGAGGACGATAGATTTTGAG
>CAZLND010000087.1:0-9483 GCA_964560635.1 uncultured bacterium
CTCACTCCTCGCAATGACAGCTATTGAACTTCATTTTCAGCTGAGTCTTTCGTTCATTTCCGAAATAACGATCTCGGCTTCCCTGGCGATCTCATTGAGCTTGGCCTGGAAATAGTTGTAGATGAGTACCGATGAGATGGCCACAAAGAGCCCGGTGGCGGTGGCGTAAAGCGCCTCAGCGATGCCCATGGAAACGACCGCCGCTCCCCCCGCCTCGCTGGCTTGAAGGTCGCGGAAGGCCTGGATAATGCCCCAAACCGTCCCAAAAAGGCCGACGAAAGGGGCAATGGACCCGATGGTGGCCAGGGTGGGCAGGAGATTTTCCATGCGGAGCAATTGGATCTTGGCTTCCCGGTCCATCGCTTCCTGGACGCTGGCCTTTTCAGCCTTCGCCACTAAACCCGCCCGAACAACGCGGGCCAGCAAGGTCCCGTTCCGATCGCAGGCGTCGAGGCATTCCTGGTAGTTCTTCTTGTTCAAGAAGGGTTCCAAACCGGCCATGACCGATTCCCTCTTCTTGAAGTTGGCCTTGAAAAAATTCCAACGGTTATAAAGAACGGCAAAGACCACGATGGACATCCCGATCAAGAGCAGGATGGACCCGCCGCCTTTCCACAAGACTTGCCACAACGAGAAATCATGCGCCATTTCAACCTCCAAAAAATTAATTTGTTGTCATTGCGAGGAATGGGCCCCGCATAGGGGCTTGCCTATGACGAAGCAACCCCAGTTTAAATACGCCTTTGCTGAACAACACCCCTCACCCTACCCTCTCCCGCAAGGGGCGAGGGTTAATTGAACAAAGATCCTTCGCTGCGCTCAGGATGACACCCTTAAAAAACGACCTCAAATCCTCCACGGACGTGGAATTGCGGCTCCAAATAACCCGGCTGTAGCTGATAGCTTTGCCCCGTCAGGTTATCCCCTGTCAGCCAAAGGGACAGTTCCTTGGTCCAATGATAAGTGGCGTCCAGATTGACCGTGAAATAGGCCGGAAGGGTGCCCGGAAGGACCTCATAAGCCTGGCGTTCCGAAACTCCCAACACCGATAACCGTGTCTCCAGCTTGTCATCCCCTCTGTATAAAGAAAGCACTCCGCGGTGGCTAGGCAGATTGGTCAGGTTCAAACCACTCCCCGACTGATCGGTCCCTTGCTGCCATTCATAAGCGGCCGCGACCTGCCAATTCTTGAGGAACCCCCATTGAACGTTGGCCCCCCCTTTGAGGATCTGGACGTTGGGAAGGGTCGAATAGCCTTGGATAAAAACAGGCGTCACCGGATCCAAGTCGGTCCATTCGTGGAATCCCGTCATTTGGGCCACGGATCCGGAAACCGAGGCCACGATCTTTTCCGTCACTTTCTGGGTGAAACGGCCGCCAAATTCGCTGGTGATCTCGACAGGGGATGGAAAACCGCCGACCGGGCTGACATGTTCGGTGTCCCCAAAAAGCGAATGGAAGTCATCCACGTAACGGTCCGTGCGCCAGTGAAGGTCCAATTGGCCGCTCTGGAAAGCGCGCCACATCAGCTCCACCTCGGGGAAAAATTTCAAAGGCAGGCCCAACCCATTGCCGCCTTGGCCCTGCAATTTGGCGGTCAGGGCGAGATTCTCGCCTTTTTTGAACCCGGCTTGTAAAGCGATCCAACCCCAATCATAGGAACCCACGGCTGGAGCGGCGAAATCGGAGCTACTGTGCCGCCCTCCCACTTCCACGGAATAACGGTTGAAGAAGGTTCCCACATCATCGGCCGAATACCTCAAGCTCCCTTCCAATTCCTGGGCCTGGTCGCTTTGGCCCGTCAAGTTCCAATAATTCAATTGGGTTGTTTGGGCGCTCACATGGGCTTGGACCTCGGACAACTCCGAGACCTTCCACTTGATGTCCCCGCCGAAGTCCCATCCCTGGTGAAGTTCCCGCGTGGAGTTTTGATAGGGGAGCTCGGCGTCCGTATAGGAATAGGACCAGGACAAACCCAGATTGAAGGGCTCATTGGGAGCCAGAAGAGCGCCCAGACCGAACCCGTATTTTCGATCGCCGTCGAACCCTCCCGCCGTCGCTTGCCCACCCCAGGTGGAATAGCGGCCTGAGAGAAGATATTGGAACTCCCTGAACTGTTGGCCGAACAATCCCCAACCCCCATAAGTCGAAGGAACCCCGCCCCCGGCATGGAGCACAAAAGCGGTGTCCTTGGCTGGCCCCGCTTCTTCGGTCGAGAGCGCCGTAAAGGTCTTGTCCACACCCGGCAGATCGTTGGTGGCCCTTTCCACACCCGTAAGGTCGTGGCTTCCCAACGTAACGTCGTTCTCTTTTCGTTCCAACCGTTTGGCGCCAATGGTCAATTCGTTCTCACCGGTGATGACCACTTCAGGTAGCGAGAATTCCGGCACCGCCGTAGGACGGGCCTGGACCGGAGCCTTTTCCCCTTCCCCTTGGGAGGGCTTTTGGTTGGCGTTCGGGGCCTGGATAGCCGGATTGCTTTCAGCGGAGACCGCGGCGGGTTTCGAAAGTTGGGTTGTTGAACTATTGGCTTGGTCGGTATCCAGGGTCATGGGCTCGGCCGTGGGAACGGGGGTTTCCTGCGCGCGAGCGACAACAACTCCCAAGAAAAGGACCAGGACCATAAAAGAGAAGAAGGGTTTATTTCGCATCAGGCGTCCCTTCTGGCTTGAGTCTCTTTTGACGTTCGACCGGTGTCTTTGAAGCGGAAGCCTTGGTGGACTTCTTCCCCTTTTTGGTCAGGAAAGGCTCCAAGGCCTTCAGCCGTTTCTGGGTCGCGGTCCGGTAGGCCTTTACCTTGGTGTACTTGAGGATGCGTTTGTACTCCGCGGCGGCCTTGGGATATTCCTTCGTCTCCTCATAACATTCGGCGATCTTGGCATAGGCCGTGATGACCCATTGGTCCTGTTTGGGATATTGGGTGATGAGCTGGTTGAATTCCTTGATGGCGTCATCGTATTTTTTCTCCTGTTTCAGGAGGTCGGCATGATAAAAACTCGCTTCCACGGCCAGGGCCTGGTCCTTGGAAGCCATGGTGACCTGATAGGCCGCCAAAGCGTCCTCCTTCTGGCCGACCTTCTCCAACAGGACCCCCGCCTGTAAACCCGCCTCTTGGGAGAGCGGATCTTGGGCGTAATCCTTCATGAGCTTCTGGTAATACTCCACGGCCTTCTGGGGATGCTTCAACTGCTTCTCACAGACCGCGCTGTTGAAAAGGGCGTGAGGCGCCAGACGGTGGTCCGGATAGTCCTGGAAGATGTGGGTATAGCCTTCCAACGCGTCCTTGAATTTCCCCGATTCGAAATAAAGGGAGGCCAGGCTGAACTGACCTTCCAAGGCCAGAGGGTCGGTCGGGTATTTCTTGAGGAGCTCTTGGAAGACCGGAAAAGCCTCTTTACTGCGGTCCAGTTTGACCAAGGCGGTCCCTTCCCAGAACAGAGCCCGGGGCGCCTCCGCGCTGTCCGGATATTGGGCCAGAAGTTCCTTATAGGCGCCGATGGCGTCCTCGTATTTCCCATTATGGAAAAGACTATCGGCCAACCGGTACTGGATGCCGGGAGCATAGGGGCTGTTGGGGAATTTCGCGAGGAACTTTTTGGCCACTTGGGCCGCCTCATCCTTCTGGCCCATCTTTTCCGCGGACCATTGGAGGCCGTAAAGCGCGTCAGGAACCAGGGGGTTATCCGGGAACCTGTCCAAGAAGGCCTGGTAAGCGTCCTTGGAATCCTGGAACTTTTTCAGGTTGAACAAGCAATCGGCGGCTCGGAGCGTCGCCTCGGGGGCCAGGGCATCTTGCGGATAATCGTTCCCCACTTTTTGGAAAAGGCTCTGGGCGCCCTCGAAATCCTTGTCCCGGAAATTGGCCCAACCTGTCCAATAAAGGAGGCGGGACTTGCGGTCCTCCGTTCCCGGCATCCTCATCAAGGCGTTCCACAGATCCGCCGCCTTCTCGAACTTTTCCTGGCGATAGGAACACCAGCCCAACTGTTCCTTGGCGTCAGCCTCATAAGGTAAGCCGACCTTTTTTTCCACCAGAGGGCTATAGGCCTGCTCGGCCTTGGCATATTGATGGAGGTTGTAATAGCAATCCCCCGCCCTTAGCTGGGACTCGTGAGCCAGTGGCGAAGAAGGGTCTTCCCGGGCCGCTTGCTCGAAAGCGGCGGCTGCCTTCTCGTAACCTTCCACTTGGAAATAGCTCCAGCCCAAACCCGAGTAGCAATCCAAAGCCAAACTTCCGGTGGGTTTCTCGGTGATGGCCTTTTGGTAGTAGTCCTGGGCCTGGGTGTATTTCTTGAGCTGATAAGCCGCCTCGGCGGCACCCCAAAGGGAACGGGTCCTTAAAACTCCGGCAGCCTTATCCGCCGTATCCTTGAATTCCCCGAAGGCATTGTCGTATTTGCCCACGGCGTAATCGCACCAGCCCTGCCAATAGGAAGCCGCGTCGGCCAATTCGCCCTCGGCTCCCTTGACGATCTTTCCATAGAGATTCTTGGATTCGTAGTACTTGCCCTCCAGATAAAGACAACCGGCTTCCAAATACCGAGCGTCCCAATAGAGCTCGCTCTGGGGCAGGAACTGGGATACCAAATTGAAATGTTCCCCGGCGGATTCGTATTTCTTATCCGAATAGTCGAGCCACCCCAGGCCAAAATCCAAAAGGTCGGTCGGGGCCCGGCCGCCGGAAAGTTCCAACCCCCTCAGGTAAGCGGCTCGGGCACCATCCGCGTCACCCGCCACACCCGCGTTGACCCCTTGGCGAACAGCCGCCCATGGCGCCAAAAGATGCTTGGGGGAATCCTTCACGATGGACCCGAAGACTCCCGCGGCCTCCTGGTAGTCCTCCATTTTTTCCAAGCACCAGCCTTGCCCGTAAAGAGCCGGGACCCTCAGGAAATCGTCCGGATATTGCTTGGCGAAATCCTGATAACGGGACAGCGCGTCCTTGTACCGCTCCAGTCGGAACTCGGTCTCGGCCATTTGGAAATGCACAAGCCTCTTGAGAGTCCCGTTCTTGGCTTTCTCCCAGACCTTCCCGAAGAGGTCGAGCGCCTTTTCGTAATCCTTCTTCTGGTAATAACACCAACCCTGTAAATATTGAATGAGGTCGGCGTGGCGGTACCCGGGATTCTTCTCCAGTATCTTCTGGTACTGGGCGCCCGCTTCCTCGTATTGACCCATCTGGAAATAACATTCGGCTTCCCAAAATTGAAGGTCCGAAAGGGTGTCCGGTTCGGTGGCCCTTTTTTCCAGTTCCTGGAACTTGGAAATGGCCGAAGGATAACTTTTGAGATAGACCAGCGCCACCGCCGAGCGGAACTCCAACCCCAAGGCGCCCGTGGTGAGCGGGTTCAGTCGGAGGGATTGCTGGTAAGCCTGGTAAGCGGAAGCGTAATTCTTCTCGTTGAACTGGGTTTCCCCGATGAGCCTCAAGGCCTGGGCACGCTCAATGTAATTGGCGCTCTTTTCCTCAACGAGCCGGAAGCGCTCCATAGCTAAGTCATAGGCCCGGGACTTGAGGAGGGCCCGACCCTCGTCAGTGGGTGAGGGTGGATTGATACCGCCCGCCGCCAAGACAGACCGGTGTCCAAGGAGAAGAAGACAGGAAAGCGCCAAAAAGGCGAAAAAGACGCGGGCCGGAAAGGTTCGATGGTTCATATGCGCGGTTATTTTGACGAAGGAACCCGCCGATTGAAAGGGAGAAAAAGGGATTTTGTGTCTTTTGTCCGGTGAGCCGCCGGTTTGAAACCCCGAACGCCCAAAACAAAAAGGACCTTCCACCCGAAGATGGAAAGTCCCTATAACCGTGAGTGATTATTAGTTTGTCATTCTGAGGCGATCTTCGCCGAAGAATCTATGTTTTAGATCGAACAAAGATCCGGAGTTTATCCCGAGTGAAGCGAGGGACCTCGGTTTTTTCTTATCGCTCAGGATGACAGAAGGACAGGACCTCGATCAATCCTCGTCCTCTTCCTCGCCCTGCTCGGTCTGGGACTTCTTAAGGAATTTCTTGAGCATCTTCTGGAAGGCGTTGGTCTTGCGAAGGACATGGCCTTCCTCATCGACTTCGACTTCCTCGGACTTCTTGGAAGAAAGGGCCTTGATGCTCAAGGCGATGCGGCGCTTGCCCGTGTCGATGGAAAGGACCTTTACGGTCACTTCGTCTCCCGGTTTCAAGGCGTCCTCCACCTTCTTGGGAACGGGCGAGGCGATCTCGGTCTTGTGGATGAGCCCCTCGACGTTCTTTTCCAGCTCCACGAAAGCCCCGAACTCCACCAACCGGCTGACCTTGGCGGTCAACACTTGGCCGGACTTATAGGTTTCCTCGATCTTGTCCCAAGGGTCTCCCGCGACCTGCTTGAGCCCTAATGAGATGCGCTTTTTCTCGGTGTCTACCGCCAAGACCTTGACCGTGAGGGTCTGTCCGATCTTGTAATCCTTTTGGGCGGCCTTGACCCGCTTGTCCCAGGTGATGTCCGACTGGTGGAGCAGGCCTTCCAGCCCCTCCTCGATCTCCATGAAAAGCCCGAAATCGGCGATGTTGGTGACGGTGGCCTGTATGTTGGAGCCGATGGAATGCCTTTGGGTGACCTCATCCCAGGGGCTCTTTTCCAGACGTTTGAAGCTGAAATTGACCTTCTTTTTTTCGAAGTCGATCTCGATGATCTGGGCCTTCTTCTTGTCGCCCACTTTGAACAATTCGGAGGGTTTCTTGAGCTTCTTCGACCAAGAGATCTCGGTCACATGGCAGAAACCTTCCAGGTTGTCCGAGGTCTTGAGGAAAACACCGTAATCGGCGAAATGGGTCACCTCCACGTCCACGATCTGTCCCACGCGGTAACGTTTATCGGCTTCGGTCCAAGGATCGGGGGACATTTGCTTGACCCCCAAGGAGATCTTTCCCTTTTCCTTGTCCACCTGCAGGACCATCACCTTGACAGTCGTGTCGGGCTTGATGAAATCCTCCACCTTATTGACCCGGCCCCAGTCGATATCGGCGATATGCAGGAGGCCATCCACGCCCCCCACGTCCACAAAGGCCCCATAACTGACGATGCTCTTCACCTTACCCTCGAGGATGTCGCCCGGATTGAGCTCGGTCAGGCGCTTCGAGCGGTTCTCGTCCCTTTCCACTTCCAGGACAGGACGGCGGGATACCACCACATTGGTACGGGCCCGGTCGAGCTTGATGATCTTGAACTCATAGATCTTCTCGAGATGGTCTTCGCTGTCGGGATTCTTATGAAGGGAAATTTGGCTGGCGGGAAGGAAAGCCTCCACCATGCCTAGGTCCACCCGGTAGCCGCCATTGACCTTCTTGGTCACCCGGCCCTTGATGAGGCCGCCGGCATGGTTGAGCTCCTCAAGACTTTGCCAGACCCGGCTGCGGTCCACGTTGCGTTTGGACAGTTGCAGGCGTCCGTTGGAATCGGACATGCGTTCTATCGACACTTCCACCTTCTCCCCCACCTTAACGGTGAGGTTCCCGGCGATGTCCTGGAATTCGGCACGGGGGATGACCCCTTCGGTCTTGTAACCCACATCCACGATGATCTCGTCGTCGCCGATCTTCAGGATCTCGCCTGTGACGACCTGCCCGCGCGCGACGCGCTTTTCCTCGTTTAAAAGTTCTTCCATTGTCATTTCGTGAATGGGTGAATCAGCCATGGTTGACCTCAAGTTCTTAGCTCCGTAGGGAGATAGAGTTTGGAATACGGGCAAGCCCGTTTTCTTTTGGCCCGGCTTCGCTGCGCTTCGCCGGGCATCCTCCGGTTCCACGAGTTTGATCCGGCGTAGCAGGCCCTTCTCCCTGGTCGCCGAATATTCGCTCAAAATGCGAAGCCGGATGGTTTCGAAGGGCTCATTCTACAACAGAGAAAGGACGGAAGGAACCCTTTCGGGAAAAACTGGATTTCAAAACGATATAACGTTTTAGAGGGAGGAGGCTTTCGATCTCGCCACATGTTCCATCAACCGGTCAGCGATCTTGCGGTAGGTGGCTTTTTCAGGCTTTTCGCTGTAAAGGTCGTCCAAGGGAATAGGCGGCCCATAGGTCACGAAGGTCTTACCGGGCCGTGGTAACAGTTTACCTTTGGGCCAACAATGGAAAGTGCCGCCGATATAAGCGGGGATGACCGGGACCTTAGCGTTGTATAGAAGCATCCCCACGCCTTTTTTGGCCGGTTGGAGCTCTCCCGTTAAGGTCCTGGTTCCTTCGGGAAAAATAACGAGTGGCTTCCCCGAGTGAAGGAAATCCTGGAATTTTTGGATGGCGTCCTCATCCCGCGTCCCCCGTTTGACCGGGAAAGCGCCGCAATAACGGATGATCGAGCCAAATAGCGGGACTTTGAACAGTTCCTCCTTGGCCATGAAGCCCACTTCCCTTTGGATACTAGTGAACCCAATAAGATAAGGGTCGAGGAAGCTGGCGTGGTTGGAGGCCACCACGAAGGGGCCGGTCGGGGGGATGTTCTCCAGCCCATAACCCTTCGTCTGGAAAAGAAGGTTGATGAGCCAGGTGGTGGTGAAGCGGAGCTTGGGGAACGAAGGCATAATCAATCCTTTCGGATTGATTATAAGTTAGGAGTGCGAAGTTCGAAGTGCGAAGTTTAGGGAATTTTCGGCATCCGCCGAAAATGGACTTTACTGCGAACTGACAACTGCGGACCGCGAACTGCTTTTAGCGGTTCCAAAGTTTTTGGAGGCGCTGATGGGCCGAAAGCAATAGTTCCTCGGTAGTGACCCAGTTGATACAGGCGTCCGTGATGGAAACTCCGTACTTGAGCTTGGTCCGGTCTTTTTGCAGGGGCTGGTTCCCTTCGTTGAGGTTGCTCTCCAGCATGAAGCCGACCACCGATTGGTTGCCCTTTTCCACCTGCTCCAGGACCGCGTTGAAGGCTGTGGGTTGCAGGCGATAGTCCTTATTGGAATTGCCGTGACTGCAATCCACCACGATGTTCTTCGGTAGCCCCGCTTCTTCCAACGCCTTCTCGCAGGCCATGATGGAAGGCGCGTCATAGTTGGGCTTGGCCCCACCCCGCAGGACGATGTGGGCGTAAGGGTTGCCGGTGGTCCGGAAAACAGCCGTCTGGCCATTCTGATCGATGCCCAGGAAATGGTGTGAGGTATTGGCGGCCTTGATACCGTTCAGGGCCACCTGGATGCTGCCATCGGTGGCGTTCTTGAAACCGATGGGCATGGACAATCCGCTGGCCATTTCCCGGTGGGTCTGGGACTCGGACGTGCGGGCTCCGATAGCGGACCAGCTGATGAGGTCGGCCAAGTATTGGGGAATGATGGGGTCCAAAGCCTCGGTGGCCGTGGGCAAGCCCATCTCGGTGAACTTGAGGAGCAGACGACGGCCCAATAGGATGCCCTTCTCAATATGGAAGGAATCGTTCATGTCCGGGTCGTTGATGAGGCCCTTCCAGCCGATGGTGGTGCGGGGCTTCTCGAAATAGACCCGCATGACGATGACCATGGTGG
>CAZLND010000088.1:0-9419 GCA_964560635.1 uncultured bacterium
GTGGCGGCTTCCAATCGACCACCACCACCCTTTACACGGCACTTCCTTACGCTTTATTCCGTATCTTCGGCGGGGGCCGGGCCGAGACCGATACCGCCGCCGTTCCTTACCGCTGGAGCTTCGATAAATGGATGCCTATCCTTTTGTTCGTGCTTTGGGGGGGACTGCCGCTTTTGTCCCACCTGATCCCGGCGCAGGAATTTTCCAGCCTTTCCAACCGCCGGGACCCTTCCCAGACCTACGACAATTTCAACGGGACCTTTTCCATGAAGCCCTCCACCACTTATGAGTTCTTCTTCCCCACCATCGGCCTTCCCCCCATGACCACCATCGAGACCGCCATCCAGCAGATCACCGACCGCAAGAACGTCGACAATGATTTCCTGGGCAACTTCGGTTACATCGGCATCTGGGCGCCCTTCCTTTTCTACCTGGCCTTTAAACGAAAGGACCGGAGCTTCCTATATTTCCTCGGGGGCCTGGGCATCCTGTCCATCCTCACGGCCTGGGGCCGCTATTTCCCCCTGCACCACCTCTTTTGCGCCATCCTGCCCGGCGTGGACTTGAGCCGCGCGCCCTTCCGGTTCATCCAAACCTATGTGCTGGTGGGTTGCGTGCTTTCGGCCTACGGCTTCCAGACCATCGAGCGACTCCTGCAGGAAAAGGGCAAAGGAATGGGCTGGCTCTTGGCGGCGGGGGTCTATGGCTTGCTCTTGTTCCTGGCTTCCCTGGGTCGCATCGACCAAACCTGGCGCGAATTGCTGGCCCTGCTTTTGGGCGGGGCGGGTTTGGCCATGTGGAGCCTGAGCGAGACCTGGAAGGCCGTGGGCCGGTTGTTCTTCCAGATCGCCCTCGTTTTGCCCCTGCTTCTCTCCGGTTGGAACGGGTTCGGTTCGGGCCCGCCCTCGAACTTCGACTACATGACCAATTTCCCGGCCTTTTCCGAGCTCAAGAAAAGGGACACGGGCCGGTTCTTCCTGGACCCGAACCTTCCTTATCATGTGGAAATGGACCGCCAGCAGGACCAAGTCCCCCTGCCGGAAAATTGTGTGGTGCCGCTGGGCATCAAGGACATCGGCGGCTACAGCCCCATCTACCTCAAGACCCAAATGGACGTCAAAGGACTTCCCCTGATGACCTTCTCCAAGCTGATGGCCATGCGGGGCCTCCTCATGGGCCCCAACAAGGGGGACGCCATCGGATTCAAGAAGACGGACCTGGGCGGACTGGTCCTTTATGAACCCAACGAACCGCCGCCCTACCTCTATGCTCCTTGGCAGGTCAAGTTGGTGGATACCGAATCCAAGGAACTCGTGGTGATGTTGGACAAGAGCTTCGACCCGAACGAGGAAGCCCTCATCCACGATCCCTTGCCCGCCGCGGTGATGTCCAAGCTCTCACCCCTCCAAGCGAAGCTGAACTACCAGGTCCTCAGCGACCAGGCGGACAGCCAGCTTTACAAGGTCACCTTGAACGGCAACGCCTTCGTCACCTTTTCCGAGATCGCCTATCCGGGCTGGAAAGCTTTCGTGGACGGCCAGCCTTCCGAGATATTCACGGCCAACCACGCTTTTAGGGCCCTGTTCCTTCCCGTGGGCGAGCACCAGGTGGAATTCCGTTTCAAACCCGACTGGGCGCCCCTGCTCTTGGCCCTAGTGGCAATATGGACGCTTTCGGCTATCCTATATCTGTCTTTGCTCCTCATCCTGCGTAGGAAACCGCTCCTTGCCCCTGCTTCCACGACCCAAGCTCCCCCGAACAGCTAGGCCCTCTCTTTTCAAGAACGTCTCACCTCTCTGGCTTTATCCCCTCTTGGCGGCATTGGCTTTCGCCCCCGGCCTCTTTTTCGGCCAGGCCTATTCGGCCAACGACCTGCTGGATTATTTCGGGAACAGCCGGGTCTTCTTGCGGGACCAACTCTTCCAGGGCCGCTTCCCCCTTTGGGCGCCTCATTTGTACGGCGGCCAGCCCTTCTTCGCCAATCCCAACTCCATGATGGCCTATCCCTTGAACTATCCCACTTTGCTTTTCACCATCCCCTATGGCTTCACGGTTTTTTTCTTTATCCACATGGCCCTGTCCGGACTGGGCATGCGCTTTTGGCTCAAGGCTTGGGGATTGGGGGAGAGGGCTTGCGGGGTAGGCGCTTTGCTTTACGCCCTCTCGGGATTTTTTTGGTTCCACTTGCCTCAACCCAATCTCTTAGCCATCTACGCCGGATTCCCCTGGCTCTTGGGTTGCTTGGAGCGGTTCCTGCGGACACGGGAACGCCAATGGGCTTTCCTGACCGGACTTAGCTTCGCGGTCATTTTTTGCGCCGGGAACTTCCAGTCGGCGACCTGCGTTCTTTATACCGGACTGGCTTATTTCCTCTTTTCCCTCTTTGCGTTGCCCGGGAAGGACCGCCATTCCAGGGTCTTTTCCCTTAAAAATTGGGGAATTGGGGCCCTGTTCGCCCTTTGGGGGGGCCTGCCCCTGCTGGTCCAACTGATCCCCACCCATGAGTTTTATTTGAATTCCTTCCGGAGCAACACGGGTCTCACCTACGACAATTTCGCCGGGACCTTTTCCATGGTCCCCAAAGCCACTTACCAGTTCCTCTTTCCCTATCTGGGCGTTCCCGCGGGCACGACCTTGGAGAAAGCCCTGCAGGTCTTCGACCACCCGAACGATAAGGACAATGATTTCTCCGGGGTCTTTGGTTACTTGGGCATCTGGGCGCCCTTCCTGATGGCCTTGGCTTTCCGGCAGAAGGAGAAAAAGCGGGTCCTGTTCTTGGCCGGTCTGGGCTTGGCTTCCCTTCTGACCGCTTGGGGCCATTACTTCCCTTTGCACCGGCTGGAATGCCTACTCTTGCCAGGCATCGGCTTGAGCCGGGCCCCCTACCGGTTCATCGAGACCTACGTCCTTTTCGCCTCGGCCCTTTCGGCTTTCGGCTTCCAGAACCTGGAACAGATGCTGGCGGGAAAAAAAGTTCCCCGGCTTTGGGCGGCGGGTTCAGTCCTTTATCTTTTCATCCTCTTGGGTTTTTCCTTCCTGAACCCCGAACAGACCTGGCGGGAAATGGCGGCTCTCTTATTGGGAGGCATGGGCCTGTTCCTTTGGGCTTTCCACAAAAGCACGAAGCGGGGGCATTGGGTCTTCATGGCCGCGGCGCTCTTTCCCTTGCTCTTGAACGGCTGGGCCGGCTTTGGCCGGGGCCCGGCTTCCAATTACGACTTCGAGAAGAATTTCCCGGCCTTCCAGTACTTGAAGGAGAGCGGGAAGGGGAAACGCTATTTCTTCGACACAGCCCTGACTTTCCCGGTCGAGGAAGAGGACGGAACCCACAGGCGGCCTCTACCCCGCAATTCGCCCATGACCCTGGGCATCCGTTCCCTGGGAGGCCATGACGGCATCTTCCTGCAAAAAAGTTTCGACCTGATCCAGCTCCCTCCCGCCCTTTACATTAGGCTGATGGCCATGGGAGGACAGGTGCTGGACAAACCCATCGGGGAAATGAAGGGCGTCCTTCATCATTCCTTTCCCGGCGCCGAAGTTTATGAACCCTTGGCCCCCGAACCCTATGTCCTTGCCCCCAACCAGGTCCAAAGCGTTCCGAACGATAAAGAGGCTTTTAAGATCCTGAGCAAGCCCGGCTTTGACCCCGCGGCCTTGCTTGTGCTGACCGACTCCCTCCCTCCCAGCACGAATGGAATGGAAAAGGTCGGCTTGGGTTACGCGTTGAAAAAGGACCTTCCCGACGAACAGCTTTTCTATCTCAGTTTGAACCGCGACAGCTGGGTTCTTTTCTCCGAGATCATGTATCCCGGGTGGAAGGCCCGCGTCGACGGCGCCGAAACTCCCCTCCTCACCGGCGATTACGCTTTTCGGGCCTTGCCCGTTCCGGCGGGGGACCATCGGGTCGAGTTCCGATATGAGCCGCCCTGGACCGGACCTCTTTTAGAGGGACTCCTTCTCTGGCTAGCCTCCCTATTGGCTTATGGCCATTTCAAAGGGTGGACAAGTCCGCGGAAGCCCCCGAAAATGGGGCATGCTTAAGATCAAAGTCCCCGTCTTCGGAACACTACCGGACCCTCTCTTGTGGGGCCTTTTCTATGGGGCCCTGGCCGCGCTGGCCTTCTCTCCCTGCCTCTTCTTCGGCCAAGCCTATTTCGATAACGACCTATTGGCCCAATTCGGCCCTTGGCGGGCTTTCCTAAAGGACCAATTGGCCCAAGGCCATTTCCCCCTTTGGAACCCCTATCTATTGGGCGGCCAGCCCTTCTTGGCGGACCTGCAGAACCTGATGTTCTATCCTCCCAATTACCTGACCCTGCCCTTCTCGGTGCCTTACGGTTTGAGCCTCTTCTTTTTTCTGCACATGGCCTGGGCGGCTTGGGGGATGGACCTGTGGCTGGGAAGCTTGGGACTTTCGGGGACCGCCCGCCGGTTCGGCGCCCTGCTTTTCGCCTTCTCGGGATTCTTTTGGCTGGAGATCATCCACCCGCCCGTGCTGGCGGCCTTCGCTTGGCTGCCCTGGCTCTTTTACCGACTGGAACTTTTGGCGGCCGACCCGAAACCCCGGAACGCCTTTTGGGCAGGCCTTTGTTTCGCCCTGCTCTTCCTGGCGGGGTCTTTCCAAGTGACGGTCGGGGCCTTTTACGCGGGCCTGGCCTATTTCTTGTTCCGCCATTTCCAACAAGAGAAGAGAACTTCCCTTTTCACTTTTCGAACCTTTCTCCCTTTTGCCCTTTTTCTTTTATGGGGCTCCCTGCCCCTCTTGGCCCAACTTATTCCCACTATGGAATTCGCCGGACTGAGCGACCGGGGAGCGGCCTACCAAACTTACGACCAGACCCGCGGTGACCTTTCCGTGACTCCCGCCATCCTTTATCAATTCTTTCTTCCACGGTTGACCGTCCCCGAGGACAGGCCCATGGCTGAAGCCGTTCAGGTGGAAGACAAGGACGGAGCGCCCCTGGCGGCCAATTGGGGATTCCTCGGCATCTGGGCGCCCTTCTTCTTGCTTTGGTCCTTTCGGAACCGGGACAAAAGGCTATTGGGCCTGCTCGCTTGTATCGGGATGACGGGCCTTTTCATTTGCTTTGGGCCCTACATGCCCTTTTACCATTTGATCTGGAAAGTCCTTCCGGGCTTTTCACTTATCCGAGTGCCTTTCCGTTACCTCTTCATTTATGTCGTGGCTGTCTGTCCCCTGGTGGCGATGGGTTGGGAGGAGTGGATGTCGGAAGAAGGTTCTGCCCAATTATCTTTGAAACGTTTTGGACCCCCGCTGGCTTACGCCTTGGTCTGGGCGCTCATTGGATTTTCACGACCGGGAGAAAATTGGCGGGAACTGGTCGCCCTAGGATTGGGACTCGCCGCTTTTTTCATACCCACTCTTGCGGGATCCAAGACCAAGACCCTGGCGGTCCTACTTTGGGGAGGGGCTCTGGTCTTTCCGCTTCTCGTGAGCGGGTGGGATGACTTCAAACCGGCCCCGGCCGCCAATTTCGATTACGCCGGGAATTCGGGCGGGCTGGTAGAGGCCCGCAAGGCCTTGGGCCCCAACCGGGTGCTCTTTTTCAATACGGAGATGCGGTACCCCATCGAGGTGGGGGGGCAAAAATACGCCCTTAATTACCCGCAAAACGCCTCCTGCGCGTTAGGCCTTAAGAATTTCGGGGGCTATAACCCGCTCTTGCTCCAGGCAAAGCGGGACTTGAGCGCCCTGCCCATCCAGACCCTCATTCGTTTGGGGGCCATCCAGGGCATCCTGACCCAAAGAGTCCACGGGAACATGCCGGGTTTCAAACCAACTGTCTTCCGGTCCTTCATGCTTTATGAGTACCAGGAACCCATTCAGTACGTCTTCGCGCCTGAAAAGATCACCCCCATGCCGGACCACGAAGAACGTTTGAAACGAATGGGCCAGGCGAATTTCGATCCTTATCAGGAAACACTGCTTTCCAATTTCTTGCCGCGGGAAATAGCGATGATCCTATCGGATAAACCCTCGGAACTTCAATATCAGATCCTTCAAGATGACCCCGATGAGCAGCGCTTCACTGTTGAAGCCGGAAGGGATACCCTTGCCGTCTTCGCCGAAACCATGTTCCCCGGTTGGAAAGCCTGGGTGGCTGGCCGGCCTTCAACCCTTTATACGGTGGATCATTTGCTCCGATCCCTGGTCGTTCCTGCGGGACACCATGAAATCAAGTTCCGCTTTGAGCCCTATTGGTGGAAACCCATCAAGATCGGACTTATCCTATGGACCTTGTTGACCGCCGGTGGTCTCTTGCTTCGGAGGAAAACCCATGCGTAATCCCTTTTTCACCGTTCTTCAGGGCCTCTATCGCGCCATTGGCGGGCATGGGCTGGGCCGTATCCCGGTCTTGCGCTGGCTCTACGACAACCTTTTCGGCCTGTTGAAACCCAAGTCGGTCACGGTGATGGATCACAAGATGTGGCTGGATGATAGGGACACCTTGGAGCTTGGCACCCATGGCATTTACGAACCCACCGAAACCGAATTGCTCCAAAGAGAACTTAAGTCGGGCGAAACCTTTGTCGATATCGGCGCCAACATCGGCTATTACACCCTCATCGCCGCCCGCATCGTCGGGCCCAAGGGCCGGGTCTTCGCTTTCGAGCCCGACCCCACGAACTTTGCGCTTCTCCAAAGGAACGTTCAAGAAAATGGCTACACGAATGTCACGCTCATCAACAAAGCGATGTCGAACAAAGCCCAAACCCTGAAGCTCTACCTGAGCAAGACCAACCGGGGTGACCACCGAGTCTATGATTCGAAGGACGGGCGCCCTTCCGTTTCCATACAAGCGGTGTCTTTGGATGGTTTTTTCAAAAAGTTGGACAGGAAGGTGCATTTCATTAAAATGGACATCCAAGGCGCGGAAGCCCGGGCTTTGGACGGGATGAAGGGCCTCTTACATGCGAACCGCTCGCTGAAACTGGTGACCGAATTCTCGCCGGGGAGCCTGCGGCTTTGCGGAAGCGACCCCCAAAAATACCTGAAAACCCTCGAAAAACTGGGGTTCAAGTTGTCGGAGATATCTGAGGAGAACAAGTCCGTTCGGCCTTTGCGGTTCCTGGCCCTGATGGACCGCCTGGCCAATGACAGTAACCGGTATACGAATCTGTATTGTGTGAAAGGTAAATGAACCAAAAGCCAACACAAAGCCACAAAGCCTCAAAGTTTTGGATCTTGAAAGCCGTACAAAAACTGATTTTCTTCGTGACTTAGAGACTTCGTGTTGGATGTTGGTTCGTCTTTATTAAATCAAAGGATCTTAAATGCTCGCCAAGAACCAGTTCGTCCGCTCCCACGGGTTGGGCAATGACTATATCGTCATGGACCCCGCTTCCCTTTCCTTCAAGTTGACCCCTGAGAACATCATCCGGGTCTGCAATCGGAACACGGGCGTGGGCTCCGACGGCATCTTGGCGCTGGAAAAGACCTCCCAATACGAAGCCAAACTACGCATCTATAACCCGGACGGCAGCGAGGCCGAAAAGAGCGGCAACGGCCTGCGTATCTTCTGCAAATTCCTTTTCGAACACGGTTACACCACCAAGACCTTCTTCGAGGTCGAAACCGCTGGGGGCGTGGTGCAGGCCCAATTGCACTTGGTCATCGGCAAGGCCGTCTCGGTGACGGTCGATATGGGCAAAGCTTCTTTTGACGCGGCCAAAATACCGGTAAAGAATGCAGTCGGGGACGTAGTAGAGATGCCCTTGATGGTGTCTGGTCCTGACGTCCAAAAGGAACTGAAGGTCACCTGCGTAACGGTCGGTAATCCCCATTGCGTCGTCTTCTTTGATGACCTGGCAGAAGCGGACAAATACATCCATATATGGGGTCCACTCCTGGAAAACCATCCGGCTTTCCCCAACCGAAGCAATGTGCAGTTCGTGAAGGTCATCAACGATAAGGAGATTGCCATCCGCATTTGGGAACGGGGCGCGGGCTACACCCTGGCTTCGGGTTCTTCTTCCTGCGCGGCGGTTTCGGCCTGCGTGAAGACCAAGCGCACCGGTCGGGACCTGACCGTCCACATGCCCGGCGGCGACCTGTCCATCAAGGTCAGCGAGGCCTTCGACCTGACCATGAAGGGTCCGGTCGAGGAGATCTGTGTGGGCACCGTCACCGGCGAACTGTTGACCACCTTGGAAAAGAACTCTAAATAGCTGTCATTGCGAGGAATGCCCGCCGAATAGGCGGGCGCACATGACGAAGCAACCTCAGTTTAAAAAGGTCTCTCTTGAACCCATGGAAACCGAAAGACAAAGCTTCTAAAGGTTTCCTCCAAGGGGAAGGCCTTCCCCTGTTTTTCTTGCTGTTCACTTTCCTTCTCTTCTTCAAGGATTGGCGCCACCCCTTCACCCATGTTTTCTTGTCCTTGGACACAAGCGTCCTCTACTACCCCGTCTACCACTGGGTCCATGACCATATCCCCCAGGACAAACTACCCCTCATCTGCGACCTCTCGATGCATGGCGCGCCAGTGGCCGCCGTTTCCATGGCGGGTGTCATGTCACCCGTGCTCTGGCTCTTTCACTTCATCCCTTCCTTTACCCTTCTCTTCAATGTCCTCTTCTTGCTTCCCCACTTCCTTTATCTCTTCGGCGCTTACTTCTTGGGACGGCGCCTGAAGCTGTCCCGCTCGGCTTCGATACTGTTAGCCGTGATCTGGACCTACAACGGCCATCAAATGGCCCAACTGGACCATTTGAACGTAGCCTGGGCTCACGCCTTCTTCCCCTGGGCCTTCAATGCTTTGCTGAAATACCTGGAGACCCGCCGGGTCTTTTGGCTCCTGACTGCTTCCCTTTTCCTGGGATTGAACGTGCTCTCGGGCCATCCCCAAGTAGTTCTCTTGGAAAGTCTCTTTTTCCTCTTTTGGGCCCTGCTCTCCGACAAGTCCCAATGGCGCCAAAAGCTGACCGCTGTGGTCCTCATGGGCTTGGGAGGTTTGGTCGTGGCTTCACCCCTTATCCTCTTCACGGGCGAATGCCTGAACGGCAATTCCCACCTGCAATGGGGCGAAGTGGACCGCTTTTTCCACTCTTGGACACCCTTCAATTTCATCACCCTGGTCTTCCCCTGGTTCTTCGGGAAGGACCAATTCGACCGCGCCGGGGTGGATTACTGGTGGCAATACCAGTTCGTGGAGATGCAGGTGGCTTTCTCCATCACCGCCCTCTTTTTCATCCTGCTTTTCTTCCTGCAAAAGGGTCCCCAGCGCCGCTGGATAGTCTGGACCGCCCTCTTCGCCGTCTTGATGGCCTTCGGGAAGTTCTTCTTCCTCTATTCCCCAGTCCAATCCCTGCCCATCTTCAACTTCTTCCGCGACCCCGCCCGTTACTGGTTCTTGGCCACTTGGGTGTTGGGCCTAGGCGCGGCTTACTCGTGGGAA
>CAZLND010000089.1:0-9391 GCA_964560635.1 uncultured bacterium
TTGCCCTGGATTTCGAACCCCGCCAAGATCGGCACCCGTTCCCCATTCCTTTCTTGATAGGCCACTGGCGCACGAAAGGAAATCTCGTCATCTTCCGTGCGCAAGACCAAATTTCCACGGCGGTCCACTGTAAAATTTTTAGACCCTTCCAACGCGACTTGAATAACATTGGGGTCGGCCCCAGGCTTGACAACGAAGTCATATTCCAGCTTTCCCTGGTTGCCGTAATAAACCATGTCGACACCGGGGTAGACTTCTTTCAGCCGAACCTTGGCATATTGGGCCACATGGGTCCGCCATTCGGAGGGGTCGTTACCGATAAAGTAATTGCTCTTTCCAACCTCCTCATCCAACGGCTCAAAAACAACTTTTCGGTTGCCCCCCACAAGCCGCAAGTGTAAGACTTCCTGTTCCTCAGTATTCTTAACCGCACTGTTCGAAGAAGAGTTAAAATTCCCCCGTTTTTTGATCCCACCTGGTTTCAAGACGAACACGGCCTCAGCAGGCGTGAGGTAAAGGACATAGCCTGGCCCCTTAGCAAGAAACCTCACCTGTGGGTCAACCTGACCTTCGTTATGCTCAAAAGCCAAGGGCAAGTTCCCAAGATTTCGAAAGAGATGCGACCGTTGAGCGGGAGACACTATGGTGCTTTTCTTTGGAAGGGAGCGCGGGTGCCCGGTGGGTCCAAAGCCCATCAAAAAGATAAGAGGGGTTAAAAGATAATAAGCCGGGATACTGAAGCTGTTTTTCATGTTTGCCTCAAAATAAATTGGAACAGATAGGCGGTTGATTATACCCTGGCTCTGAACCTACTAGACGAGAAGCAATATAGAACCTGTCTCCCAATTAAAGGCCTTCCAACGCGAATGGGAGACCTAAACCGTTTTTTTCTTAGAAAGGACCCCCTCATGGATAGGGATTTTTGGCACCAGAAGTGGGAAAAAAACGAGATCGGTTTCCACGGAAGCGAAGCCAACCCGCTGTTGGTGAAGTATTTCAACTGGCTTTCCCTGGCAAAGGGCAGCCGCGTCTTTTTGCCCTTGTGCGGCAAAACGCTGGATATCCATTGGCTGTTGGCCCAGGGCTATCGCGTGGCGGGGGCTGAATTGATCAAGATCGCCATCGGCCAATTGTTCAAGGAACTGGGGATCGAACCCAAAATCGAAAAAGTGGGTGAGCTCGACCGTTATAGCGCCCAGAACATCGATATCTTCGTGGGAGATATTTTTCAATTGGACGCCAAACTATTGGGCCCGGTGGAGGCGGTTTATGACCGGGCCGCCCTCGTGGCCCTCCCCCCCGACATGCGGGACCGTTACACCGCCCACTTGATCGAATTGACCAACCGAGCGCCGCAGTTGCTCCTCTGTTTCGAGTACGACCAAAGCCGGGCGGCGGGCCCTCCCTTTTCCATCAGCCAAGAGGAAGTACGCCGGCATTATCAGAAGGATTACGGTTTGGATCTTTTGGCCAGGGTTCCAGTGGCGGGCGGATTACGGGGTCAAGTCCCGGCCCAAGAGGATGTTTGGCTCCTCAAAAAGGAGCCGATCTGAATCAAGGAATGTCCGAAATAATCCGCTAAAAAAACCTCAAACATTTCGTGCAGACCAGCCGGCTGTAGAACCAATGGCCGCCGTCCTGCTCGGGCCCCGGATACAATTCCAGCACCATGACCTCCTCACAACGGGGACAGCGGAAATCCTTCACCGACATTCTTTCGATCCAATGCCCATCCATCTGTTGATACTCGGTGACCTGGAGTTTATGGAGACTGGGCTTGGGGACAGGGTCCACGGGCTTCTGGGGGTCGAGGGCCTTCTTGGGCATGAAGGATTTGACCGTATCCAACACGTACCGGGGCGAGTGGACACCCTTGTTCATGAAACCATTGGCCCCCAATCCAATGGCCTTCTCCACCTCCGCTTTCATGTTCACGGCGGAGAATACAACCACGGGAATGGTCCGGGTCGCCACATTCGACCGGAGCAATTTCAGGACCCCAAAACCATCCAGTTTCGGCATCTCTATGTCGAGCAGGATGAAATCCGGCTTGTGCTCCTTGGCTTTTTCCCAGCCCAGCTCCCCATTTTCAGCGGTCAAGACCTCATACCCGTCGAACTCAAGGATGTCCGCGTAAAGCCGGCGCAAACTGTCATTATCCTCAACGAGTAGGATGGTGCCTTTGTGATCGCTCATGTGATGTCATTTTACCCGAGCTTCCGGTCGGAATGTGACTTCGGGTGGAAATAGTGAACCAAAAATGACCTGAAAGCGCTTGCCGCAGCTAGGTCTTCATTTTTAAATGGGCTAGGACCGTATCATCGTGAGGATCATCTTGAACCGCTTCAAGGCCTTGAGGTCGTGGGGCTGTTGCGCCGGCAGGAGGATCATCTCGCCGCTATGTAAGTGGTAAGGCTTGCCGGCAATGTGGACCTCGGCCTCGCCCTCGAGGGCTTGGATCAGCGCGTCGAATGGGGCCGTGTGTTCGCTCAATCCCTGCCCTTCGTCGAAAGCGAAGAAGGTCACGTTCCCGGACGGCTTCTTGAGGATCTCCCGGCTGACGATGGAGCCCTCCTGATAGTTCACCAACCCGGTCACCTGGATGATCTCGGCGGCGGAAAGACCCTTGGGTTTGGACGGCATTTCAGGCGACGTCATGATGGATCTCCTTTCAAATTAAGAAGGTTACAAGGGGTCTATCTTACCTTTAAGGCTCCCTTTGCTTCATGTTTCGGGCAAGACACCCTGTGGAACCTCGTCACGGAATTGCGTTTGGATGTCCCGCACCTTCTTCTCGTTGACGATCAAGGCTTCCACGCAATCCGCGTCCAGCTTGTCCTTGGCCAGCTTCCGGAGCGTCGCGAAAGCCTCTTCATTGCTCCAAGCGGTCTTGTAGGACCGGGCGCTGGTCAAGGCGTCGAATACATCGGCCACGGCGACGATGCGCGCCTCCAGTGGGATCTCCCCGCCCTTCAGGCCCCGCGGGTACCCCTGCCCGTCAAGGGTCTCATGGTGGGACTGGGCGATGGCGCGCAGGAGGTCCAGGCCCTCCAGGTGCTCGATCCCGAAGTTCCGGGCGATATCCTCCACCATGGCCAGACCGCGGGTGGTGTGCGATTTCATGATCTCACGCTCCGGGGGCGTCAAGGCCCCTTCTTTGAGGAGGATGCGGTCGGGGATGCCGATCTTGCCCAGGTCGTGGAGTGGCGCGAACTCGAAGATGCGTTCGATGGTCCGGTCGTCGATACGATGGACCCCGGAGGCGCCCAGGTGAAGCGCGATGAGGCGCGAGTACCGCGACATGCGATCGATGTGGCCGCCGGTCTCCGGATCCCGTACGTGCACCATGTCATGGGCGGTCCTCACCGCCGCCGCGAGGACGCGCACGGCGAGCATTTCCGATGTGGCCAGCGCCCCGATGAGGTGCCCATAGACATCGAGGAAGGGAAAGCGCTCCGGGGTGAAGGCGTTCGCCTTGAGCGAATTGAAGAAGACGAATCCCCAGAATGTCCCATCCTGGAAGATCGGCATGGTGTAGCTCGACCGGAACCCGAGTTGCTGGATGGCCTGGGTGTGCACATGGGTACCCTGGCGGAAAAGCGCCAGGTCCTCCACGACGCGCGGGCGGCCGACGGTCAGGATCTCCTTCAGGGATGGGGAGTCGGCCAACTTCGCGTCGTAGTAGACCAAGCTATTCTTCGGCCCGCTGCTGGCGATGAAGGTCTTGAGCAGATCGGTCGGGCGGTCATAGCTGGCGACCGCGAGGCGGTCCACCTCGGGAAACGCCACGGCGAGGTGGGCATGGATGGACTCAAGCTTCTTTCCAAGCGGCTCGGAGGTGTTGAGGATCCGCAAGGGATCCTCGTGGGGATAGAGCCTGTTCTCCGCCATTTCACACCCCCTTCTCACTTCTCGGATCCCGGACCGTCGCCAGGATCAATCCGCCGTTTTTACTTTAGGGCCACGGGCTTCCTCATAGATCTCCGGAGGATGTCCCTTCAAGTCCCATACCAGGCCTAACCAGGACAAGATCACCAAGATGTAATGGGTCATGTCGATCTCCCACCAATAGATGCCTTGCCGCTCGGCGTAAGGATAACGGTGATGGTTGTTGTGCCATCCTTCCCCCATGGTGACGAGGGCGAGGATGAGGCTGTTCTTGCTCCAATCCGAGGTATTGAACCTTCTCCGACCGAAGAGATGCATCAGCGAATTGATGAAGAAGGTGCCGTGATAAAGAAGGACCGTACTGGTGAAAAAGCCCCAGGCCAGCAGTTGCAAGCCGTTGGTATGCAAGCCGGGGGCGGCATGTTCCAAGAACACTCCCCCATAGAACAAACTGGCGGCCAATAATAAGGGGGCGATCCCGTGGTACTTATTGAGCCAGACCAATTCAGGATATAGGGTCAGGTCCTTGACCGCTTCCTCGTCCGTCTCGACGTATTTATCACAAAGGATCCATCCGACGTGGGCCCACCAGAACCCTCTTAAGATGGGGGAATGGATGTCTTGTTCCGTGTCCGAATATTTGTGGTGATGCCGGTGATGGGCGGCCCACCAAAGCGCCCCCTTTTGGCCGCAAGCGGCTCCCCAAAAGGCCAACAGGAACTGGAAGAACCGGCTGGTTTTATAGGTGCGGTGGGAAAAATACCGGTGATAGACACCGGTGATGGCGAACATCCGGGTGAAATAGAGGAAGAAACACATGCCCAACGCGGTCCAACTGAAACCGGTCAGAGGCGCCAGCAAACCTGCCACATGCACCAAGAAAAAAGAAATACTTTTACCCCAACTGACCTTTTCGTCCGCGGCAGGGATATGCCGTGGGGGGAGGGGTGCCAACCCGGGCTTTATCCCCTGCGTTCCTGTTTCAATTTGGTCCATGGGCAAGTTCCCATAAATAGGATCGAGGCTTGTTTCGGCCTTCGCATCATTCCCGATCATTTTCAGCGACTTCGGTCGCGGGGTCTATGACCCAGGTCAACGAAAGGGGCCGGTCCTGGTTTGGGCCCTTCTTTTCCTTCCCCTTAAGACTTAAAGTACTAGGGAACAAACCTCTCCCTTTTCAGCGTTTAAAAGGAATCTATGGGACTGAACGTCGACATCCAGAACCTGACCTACCAGATCCGCAAGGACAAGACCGTCCTCTCCGATCTGAACCTAAATATTTCCCCCGGCGATTTCGTGGCGGTGTTAGGCGAGAATGGCGCGGGCAAGACCACCCTTCTGGATCTCATCATGGGTTTCCGCAAACCCACCCAAGGTTTCCTGAAGGTCCAGGACGAGAAGCCCTACCAGGACCATTGGCAAAGGCGCCAGGAGATAGCCTATCTTTCCGAAAAGGTGGATATCCCCGGCGACTGGACGGCCGGCGAGTTCCTTGAATTCAACGAATACTTTTACAGCCACTATTCCCACGAGATCCAGGACAAATACCTCAAACTTTTCCGGGTGAACCGTTCGGACCGGTTGGGCAATATGTCGGCGGGCGAGATAAGGCGGGTCCAGATCGTGGCGGCCCTGAGCATCGAACCCAAGCTCATCGTGGTGGATGAGATAACCGCTGTCCTGGATATCGTGGGACGGCGGCATTTCATGAGCCTATTGAGGGACCTGAACCAGGGAACCAAATGCACCATCATTCTGGCCACCAACATCCTGGAGGACTTGGCGAGCAACGTGTCCCACGTGATGCTTTTGCGCAAGGGTACCGTCAGGACCTTCGAACCCCTGCCTCGCTTTTTGGGAGGCGCGAACCCCGAGAAATTCTCCCAGAAGGTCGCCGACCTATTGGAGGAGGACCTATGATCTTCCACTTCATGAAACGCGATTTTGTCTCCCATCGCCTGCCCTGGTTCATATTGGCGCTTTTCACCGCGGCTTCCCTATTGTTGTTCCGGTCCAGCCACCTTATTTACATGGCCCTGCTTTACTCCTACCTTCTCTTCGCCATGACACCCATGGCCGAGCTGACCGGGGCCAAGTGGAGGAGCCAGCATGTGATGTCCCGAAGTTATTTATTGGCCCTGCCGGTGGAACGCAAGCGCCTGTTCTGGTTCACCCAATGGCGGGCCATGGTCTTTTTCCTGCCCATGATCGCGCTGTCCTATATCTTGCCGACCTTCCTGCCCGAGGCGCACCGCATCTATGTGAATTTCATGCCCAAGGACTTCCCCTTCGGTCTCTACCACATCCTGGTCATCCTGATGGTGGTGTGGATGCTCAATAGCATGATCTCCCTGCCCTTGGGGTTCGAGAAGGTTTGGTCCTACCCTTCCCAGCAAAGGCGGATGTTGGCTTACATCAAATTGATCGGGGCTTTCTTGTTCGAGCTGGGCTTGATCATCCTTTCCTGCTCGGAGACCTTCTTTTACGCCTCCAAACCCATCTTCCCCCTGGTGGTGACGGGCTTCGTGGCCTTCGTGCGGTTCTACCTCACCCGTCGGAGCTGGCTGAACAGCCTGTAGGAAGACGTCGCGACCAGAGCAGAAGCTACCCCATTTTTTGTCGCTTTATCGTCCCTCGAAACCTATTTTGCCCTATTCCTATCCGACAAAAAACGATTGCGTTCCCCCAACTTTACCCCTGTGAGAAATTCCTGTTAAACCTTTTTCGAGCAGTAGTATTTGAAAAGCGGAGCGCCCATATTCTCCTCAAGAAAAAAATAAACGAATGATCAAAGAGGGGGAGAAAATGAAGAACGGATGGATCGAGAAACACGATAAACAACGTGTCGCCGCGACGCTCAAAGCGCAGTTCCGAAATCTGGGTTTAGGGGAAGCCCGGGATTTACAAGCCCAGGCTAGCTATCGCCAGACCGGTTTGAAACAGTTGGCCCAGCTTTCGAAGGATTCGGCTTTCTACCGGGTCATCTTGAGGGACTTGTTCCTGAGCCGGCTTTCCCTGCTCAGCCAGACCCCTTTATCGGCGGGAGAAAGATTCGAGATACTCCTGCAACTTCCCCAGCACCGCCTTCCCTTGAGCCTCTTGGCCGGGGTGGAGAGTGTAGAGACCACTGTGGAAATGGGACGCACCCTCTTTCATGGCGCCCTACAGGTTATGGCCATCCACAAGGACGATGTGGACCGGCTTTCGCGCGGGGTTCCCCAACAACAACCCGTTTGATCACTGAGGTCAAACACGGCCTAACAAAAAGTGACTTTTAGACCCTGCCAGGCTTACCCAAGAACTCCTGGGCCAAGTCAAAACCCAAGAACTTGCGTCTGAATTCCTCCAACTCGGCCATTTTGGAAAAGCTCTTTCGAAGGATATAGTCGGGGTCCATCCCGACCTGGTCTCCATAAGGTTTCAGGGCACGGACTTCCTTCACGGCCAATCTCACGAATATCCTCCACCAAATTTGCAGAATCAGGGTCTTGATCGGCCCGCTATGGTCCATCAAGGTCTGGACCCCCAATTTGGTCCCGGCGATATGACGGGATTCATCCTTCAATTGCCACCGGATCATTTCCTTTCCCGTGGGGTCGATGGCCGGGGTTTCCAAAGTCTTTTGGAAAATGGCCCCCGCCATGGTTTCCGTGAAAAAAGTCCCCAGGATCCAGCGTTCTACGGGCATGGGCCCGGATGTGGCCAACCACACCAGCCAATCGAAGACCTTTTGTTTGGAAGGAGGTGAGTTGAGCTTGTTCAAGTACTTCCGGAAGACGAGCAAATGCTTGGCCTCATCCGCGCACTGGGTGGAGTAATAGGTGACCATCTCAGGAATATTGAAGAGATGCGCGGACTTGTTCATCAGACGCTGGATGATCTCCAGCCCCTGCCATTCCCCTTCGTAGAAATAATGGAGGATATTGATCCAACCCTCTCGAACGGAACCCAGTTCGATGGGAAGGTTCCAATTGATGGCCGTTTCAGGGTCCCAATTGGCCGCGAAGGCCATCGAGGAAAGCCCGTCCCAGGTCTTGGCGCTGGGCCGATCCAGAGGCTCCTTTGTTTCTTTTACTTTTTCCAATGTGGGGGTCATGTCATCTCCTTAAAGGATGTTTCGGATGGGTTTCGGAAACGTCGCAGTTTAAGGAAAGGATCGTTCAGAAAATATGATTTAGATCATAGAGGGGCAAGCTTTGTTGGGATCGTTGGGAACAGGTGGACCATCAATAAAAAAGAGACAGCCTCCAAGAGACTGTCCCCTTTTGTTTGAACTTCGAAACCAGTTTATTTGTGCGAGATGACCGCCGAACCGATTTCCACGACGGATTCGGGGCTGGTCGTGATCGAACCCGCGGTGGCGCTTTGGTCGTAGTTCCCCGCCTTGAAATAGAACTGGTTGCCGTTCACCGCCGAGCTGACCGACTTGGTGAAGACCACCTGACCGTTGATGGTCACTTTCGCCACCTTACCGGTGAGCGACAACTGGTAGGTATAAGCCGTATTCATCGGGACCTTGACGGTCGTCTGGGTGGGATAACTGCCCGCTCCCTTGGCCTCCTCATAGAACACCTTGAACCCGCCCAAGCTCTTGGAATACTGCAGTTCGACCAGGGTGATGGAATCGTCGTTATTGAAGATCTGGCCGACACAGGTGGTGTCTCCATTGATCAAGGTGACCTTCCCGTTGACCGTCAAGGTGTTGGTCCCACCCGCGGACCATGTCCCGTTCTCATGCATCTCACACCGGGGATGCTGGGAGCCGGACGTCGTGATGCCCGTTTCGGGGTCCATGTAAGCCTGTTCCCCATCCGAGGCGATGTAGAAATAGGCGCTGGAATAACCCTTCACCAATGTGCTGGAGGAGATGACCGTGGGAGAAGTTCCTGAGCCGATCGGAAGCTGAAGGAACCATTGGGAAAAGTCGATGCCCGCGGCCGGGACCGGGGTGGGTGTGGCCGTGGGCGGTTTGGGGGTAGCCGTGCGCGTGAAGGTAGCTGTCGCGGTACGGGTAAAGGTGACCGTGGGAGTGGAGGTCTTGGTGAAGGTCGCCGTCGAGGTACGGGTCACCGTGAAGGTGGGCGTCGAGGTCCGCGTGAAGCTGGCCGTGGGCGAATTCGTCACCGTGAAGGTTAAGGTGGAAGTGCGGGTGAAGGTCGGAGTGGCGGTCGCTAGGACGACCGGGGCCACGGTGAAGTTGCTGACCGTCAAGGTCCCGCTTCCCCCGGTCGTGCTGACGAAAACCCCAACGTTGTTCAGGCTAGAGGCAGCGGCGCGGAATTTGAAGCCCGTACCGATGACCTGGGAACCCACCGAAATGTCATAGGCCTGGGCGGCCATGTGCACCAAAAGAGTGAAGTGATAGGCGGTTCCCGCTTGATAGGGGATAGCCGTGGAGGGCCCGGCGTAATTGGGGATGGAACCGTTATAGGCGTCCAGGTCACCGGTTGGGTTGAACCTCACTAGGTTCGCGAAACTCGCGTAGGCGGTCTGGGCACCGTTC
>CAZLND010000090.1:0-9345 GCA_964560635.1 uncultured bacterium
TCGTACCCGTGGCGGAGGAGTTCTTGCCCTATGCCGAGAAGTTGGTTGCCGAGTTGAGAGAGAAGATGATCCGTTCCGAGGTGGATCTCTCGAATGATTCCTTCTCCAAGAAAGTGCGCAACGCCATCACCAAGAAGATCCCGAATATCTGGATCGTGGGTGCTAACGAGGTGAAGGACCAAACCGTTACCTGGCGCCGCTACGCCGCGGAAAAACAGGTCCAAGTCCCCGTGGAAAAGGCCAAAACGACCCTTTTGAACATGGTCCAACAAAGGATCATGGACAATTTCCCGGACGTCGAATTACCCCTCGTTCCCTGACAAAAAGCCTTAAAAGGTTTGACAAAGAAAAGAGCGAAGGCTAATATCCTTCTCTCAAGCAGGGGCCTCCGTCCCTCACCCTCAGCCCTTCGGGAGCGCACGGGTTTTTTGATGGTATCCTTCGTCGGTTTTGTTTTGGATATTCCCATTCAAGGACGGACTTCACCCTGTGAGGTTCGTCTTTTTTTTTGAACCAAATCTTAAGGAGGTAATCCACATTTCTTCTAAAGAACTGAGGATCAATCATCAAATCCGGGCCAGACAGGTCCGGTTGGTCGGCGATGGCGGCGAACAACTGGGTATCGTGGACCTGAGCAAAGCATTAACTCTCGCGAGGGAACAAAATCTGGACTTGGTGGAAGTTGCCCCCGAGGGGGTCCCCCCGGTCTGCCGTATCTTGAATTACGGGAAATTCCGGTACGCCCAACGGAAGAAGGAAAAAGAAGCTTCAAAGAAACAACGGGTGATCAAGGTCAAGGAACTGAAGATCCGGCCCAAGATCGACGAGCATGATTACCAGACCAAACTGCGCATGGCCTGGAACTTTTGCGATCATGGCGACAAGGTGAAAGTGACCCTGATGTTCCGCGGCCGGGAAATGAGTCACAAAGAGTTGGGCCGACAATTGATGGACCGTATCGTGTCGGATATGAGCGAGTTCGCCGAGTTGGAAGCTCCCCCGAAGGACGAGGGGATGCAGATCATCGCGGTTTTCAACTCTAAAACGGTGCCCCACAAGGCGCCCGTGAAAGAAGCCATCACAGAAAAGGAAGAGAAAAATGGGTAAGGGACCTAAGTCGAAGAAGAGCATCCTGAAGCGTTTCAAGATCACCGGGACCGGAAAAGTGAAGGTCATGAAGGTCGCCGGACGAGGTCATTTATTGGCCCATAAGTCTTCCAAAAGGAAGCGCCAGATGAAGCGGCAACCAATGCTCAGGTCGTCGGCCGCCATCAAAATCAAAAGCATGATCCAGGCCTGATATAGGCTTCATCCAGAAAAGGGGGAGAATATGGCACGCATTAAACGCGCCGTCGCGAAACGCAAAAGAAAGAAGAAGTTCTTCAAACTGACCAAAGGGTATTTTGGGGCCAAGAGCCGCCAATACCGTACAGTTCGAGAAGCTTCCAAACGCTCCGGAAATTACGCTTTTAGGGACCGCAAGGCCCGGAAGCGGGAATTCCGCCGTCTTTGGATCACCCGCATCAACGCCGCTACCCGGGAGCACGGGATGTCCTACAGCCAATTCATCCAGGGCCTGAAGTTAGCCTCGGTCGAGTTGGATCGGAAAGTCTTGGCCGATCTGGCCTTGACCGACACCAAGGCTTTTGGCCAATTGGTCGAAGTGGCGAAGGCCGCGAAGGCTTAGTCGTTTTTTCGACAAAGAAGGAACCGCACCCCTTACTACCAAGTGGTAAGGGGTGTTTTTGTATCTGAACTAGGATAAAAATGCCATCACTCTCGGTCATTCAAAGCGTGCAGAACTCGATGGTAAAACACGCTTATTCCCTGAAAGTCCCTAAAAGGGCGAAGGATTCGGAGGATTTTCTCTGTGAGGGATTCCATCTTGTGCAAGAGGCCCTCGCCACACCCCTGAAATGTCGTTATATCTTCGCCACGAAAACCGCTTATCCCCAGCCGGATGGACAGAAGATCTTTGAGGCGGCCCAACGGGCCAAAGTGCGTTGTTTCGAGGTCACATCCAAGATCATCGATTATCTTTCCGATACCGTCACGCCCCAGGGCATCCTGGCGGTCGTGGGGAAAGTGCCGGCCCAATATCCCCTTGAACCCTTTGGAAGGGTCTTGGCCCTTCATCAATTACAGGACGCGGGTAATCTGGGCACGATCTTCCGCTCGGCAGAGGCTTTCGGCTTCCAGGGAGTCTTTTTGACGGATGGTTGTTGTGATCCATTCAACCCCAAGGTTGTCCGGGCCTCTATGGGGTCCCTCTTTCGGGTCCCGTTCGTGCAGGGCGGAAAATGGGAAGAGTACCAGGGCTGGTTCAAGGAAAAGGGTTATTTGACCTGCGCCTTGGCCCTTAAAGATAGTCGTGACCTTCTAAAAGTTTCCCTCCCTTCCGCCACCGTCTTTTGGATAGGCGCTGAAGGAGCGGGCTTGCCTGAGTCATTGGTTCAGGATTGCCAAGAGCGGGTCATGATACCGATGGTGGGGAAGACGGAATCTTTGAACGCGGCGATTGCGGCCAGTTTAGCCATGTTTTGGGCCCGATTCGGAGGGCAGGTTTCTTGACACCCCCTGGGGTGGGTGATAGACTTCAAAAACCACTGTAATTAAAGCGAAAAAACGTGAAAAAGAAACGGCCCGACGCTGAAATGACCTTCACCAACGATGTCCAAACCCTCTGGGAAAATTTTGAGCGGACCGGTTCGATCGAAGTTTACCTTCGCTATGCGAACGCCGTAGAAAACAAAGAACTGCAAGAGCTCGTCGATCTCCCTCGCTGATCTTTTCTTAGTGCAATTTCCTTTCGAAATCTAAATAATATCGTCTTCTTTCAGCCGTTACTCCTTTGGGCGAGGTTCTAGGTGATCGAACGTCTTGGGGCGATCCTACAGGAAGCCGAACAATCCATAGCTGCCGTTACTGCACCCACAGCCCTTGAGGAATTAAGGGTCAAATATTTGGGCAAAAGCGGCGCCCTGACCGAGATCCTCAAGGGTTTGGGGCAGGTTCCCGCCGCAGAACGTCCCCAGGCCGGTAAGGCCTGCAACGAGACCAAGAATCGCATCGCCGAGCTTTTGGACGCCAAGAAAGAGTCCTTTGGGGAAGGCGGGGAAGGGGTCAAGACTGATTGGGACCCAACCTTGCCGGGCCGCATCCAGCCCACGGGAAAACTCCATCCATTGACGGCTGTGCAAAAAGAAATATGTGAGATCTTTCACGGATTTGGGTTCGACATTGCGGAGGGGCCCGACGCGGAGACCGACTATTACAATTTTGAGGGCCTTAACTTCCCACAGGATCATCCGGCCCGCGACGCGCACGATACTTTTTATCTCGATAAAGGGCTTCTGCTTCGAACCCATACCACCCCGCTCCAGATCCACGTGATGAAAAATCAAAAACCGCCTTTCAAGATCCTGGCCCCGGGCCGGGTTTACCGAAATGAGGCGGTCGACGCTACCCACCACCATATCTTCCACCAGGTCGATGGATTCCTAGTCGACAAAGGGATCCATTTCGGACACTTGAAAGGGATACTGGACGCTTGGGTCAAAAAGTTCTTCGGGACAAAGGTGGAAACCCGGTTCCGGCCGAGTTTTTTCCCTTTCACCGAACCCAGCGCCGAAATGGATATTTCCTGCATCTTTTGCCAGGGAAAAGGGTGCCGTATCTGCAAGCAATCCGGCTGGGTGGAGATCATGGGTTGCGGCATGATCCATCCTCATGTGTTCCAGAACTGCGGGGTCGATCCGGAGATATGGACTGGCTTCGCTTTTGGCATGGGTGTGGAACGGGTCGCCATGTTCAAGTATGATATCGACGATGTTCGGCTTTTTTACCAGAACGACCTTCGATTCTTGACACAGTTCTAGCCTGTCCAGGGTCCTGAACCTGGGACAAAACAACCACGGAGGCCTTTGTGCCCGTCATTGAAAAAGATCCATCTTCCCTCTTTAAACGCAAGGGCTGGCAAACGGCTCTGGTGATCGTGACCACGCTTTTGATCGCCTACGGAATGGCCAACTTGGAGGTCATTCGTCGGGCGAGGGCGGCCTATTTGAGGGGTGAAGAACAGTTCGCCAAAAAAGAATACAAGCAAGCCTTGTGGGATTATCAGGAAGTCCAAGAGTTTTACTATTTGCCCCATAGCAGTTACGTTGACCGGGCCCAGGAAAAGGAATGGATCTGCCGGGCCTATTTAGGGGATTGGGTCCCGCCCGAGGGACCGTTGGACGCGGATATGAGGGCCCTTCATACCGATGTCTATGACAAGTATAAAGCTCAGATCGCCCAGATCACGCCTGTGGGGGACGCCTCCTACCAACCCGCTCCTTTGACCAGCTACGAAAAGGAACTGTTGGCAAAAGGAAAGAAACAGCAAAAGAAGAAGCCCTGAGTTAAGACGGTTTTTTTAGAGAGCCTTCTCGTAAATGCGATATTTCTTGATGACCTTCCCACCCATGGCCGTGATCCCGTTGTTGATGCCCTCGTTATCTTCCAATGTCCAAGAAAGCTCTCCACCCTTTATCTTGCGTTTGATGCCGGTCTTGAGGGCCTCCAGATAAAGAATGACCTCCAGACCTTTCTTGCGATAGTCGGGATGAACGCCCATGGCCATCTCCCGGGTGTCGTTGAAGTTCGTAAAGAGGAACTTGAAGAGGGCAAAGGGGTCGCTCCAACTAAAGAGTTCTCCGTTCATCTTGATCAGGGCGAGATTGACGTCCTTTACCACCAAGTTAAAGCCGATGGCCTTTCCGTCAACTTCGGCGATATGGATGAAGTCGGCCCAGACGATATCCTTCAATTTATTGGCCTGGTATTGGAATTCGGCCTCGGTCAAGGGAACGAATCCCCAGTTCTTTTCCCAGATCTTGTTATAGAGTTCCCGAATGATGTTGGTGTCGCGCGCAAAGTTCTTCATATCCAGGGGCCGGACCGTGATGCGCTCCCTCTTCATGGTGCGCTCGGCAATTTTCACCATGCGTTCCGGGAGGGGACCGGCGGCGGGGAGGTACCAAGCATAAAGGTCCTTTGCCTTGGCCAGACCGCATTTTTCGGATAGTTCCAGGTAATAAGGCGTGTTATAGGTCATGGCGATACGGGCAGGAGAATCAAAACCTTCCAGTAGGAACCCAAAATAATCATCGTTGGAAGTGAAGCTGGAGGGGCCCCGCATGGTGGTCATGCTTTGGGACTTCAAGTATTCGGCCGCTGCCTGGAAAAGGGCCTGGGCCACCGTTGCGTCATTCACACACTCGAACCAGCCAAAGAAACCGATCTTTTCATTCCAAAAACTAATGTAGTTGTCATCCACGCTAGCTGAAATACGGCCAACGATCTCGTTCTTGTCGTTATAAGCCGCGAAAAGTTTCACTTTGGCGTGGGCCCAAAAGGGGTTTTTCTTCGCATTCAGTAGGCTGCGTTGGTCATCGAGGAAAGGCGGCACCCAATGGGGATCGCGCTTGCCGTTGGAAATATAGATCTTCCAGGGCAAATGGAGGAATTCTTCGACTTCCCGCTTGTTATTAGGATCGATCGTCTTGATGGTGACAGCCATCTTGTTCCCTCCGGAAGTTTTATGGGTTTCGGCCGATTCAAGCGTGGCAGTCATGCGGCGCTCCTTGGCTGGGGATTTAAATGGTCGATCGGTTGGGCAGTTTATCCCGGACCCAAACGACCTAGGTTAAAACCTTGTTAAACCGCCACGCCCGAGGGGATGACACCGTACTTCTTGCCGACCTTATGGAAACTTTCCAAAACGTGGTCAAGCTGGGCGTCAGTGTGGGTCGAGGTATAGGAAGTACGGATAAGGGTCTTGTCCGGTGGAACGGCCGGGGAGACCACAGGGGTCGCGAAAACGCCCATTTCACCCAGTTCCTTGGTCATGGCGAAGGTTTTCATGTTGTCCCCGACCATCAGGGGAATGATGGCCGAATTGGTGTTCAGGGTGTTCCAGCCCATGGCTTTGAATTCGGACCGCATCCGCTTGATGATGGCCCAAAGTCTCTCCCGGCGTTGGGGTTCCCGTTTGATGATCTCCAGGCTTTTCAACACAGCCGCCGTGTCCCCGGGTGACAGACTGGCCGTGAAAATAAGGGGTCTGCTGTTATGCCGAAGATAGTCGACGACTTTGTGGGTGGAGGCGATAAAACCACCCATGGAAACAAAGGATTTGGAGAAGGTCCCCATGACCATATCCACATCTTTTTGTAAGCCAAAGTGCGCACCGAGGCCTTCGCCCTGGGGACCAAATACGCCTATAGAGTGAGCTTCGTCCACCATCAGGCGGGCATTGTATTTCTTTTTGAGTTCGACGATTTTCTCGAGGTTACAGATGTCGCCGCCCATGGAAAAGACGCCGTCGGTAACGATAAGTTTGGGATGGTCGGGGTGGTTGGAAAGCAGCCTTTCCAAGTCTTCCATGTTGCTGTGATCGTATTTAAGTGTTTTGGCATAGGAGAGCTTTTGGCCGTCGACGATGGAGGCATGGTTTTCACGGTCGGAAAAAATGTAATCGCCTCGACCGGCGATGGTCGATAAGGCACCCAGGTTGGCCAAGAAGCCCGCAGAATAAACCAGGGCTGCTTCCATGTGAACGTAATCGGCCAGTTTTTCCTCTAATTCAACCCTAATATCCAGGGTGCCGTTCAGGAAGGGGGAACCGGTGCAGGCCGAACCATACTTACGGACGGCTTGGACGATGGCTTCCAGGACTTCGGGGTGGGTGACCAAGCCGAGGTAGTTATTCGAGCCGACCATGATCATTTTCTTTCCGCCAATGGTGACTTCGGTCCCCATTTGGGAGCTGTTGGGCCGGAAATAAGGGTAGACCCCTTCTTTGCGGACATCGTCCGCGGCGGTCCAGGAATTAGCCTTATCAAAAATATCCATGAGTCCTCGTCTGTCTTGGTTTTGCGATTGGTCTACACCGGAAAAGTTGAAAAAATGAGGGTTGGTGTAAGAAGCTGGGGCATTATAAGATAGGCCCTCCGGTTAAGCAAATTATTTGCTTTTTGTGGGTTTTTGCCGTTCGATTTATTCGAAGGGACCGGGGAAATCGCTGTTGTGACAAGAATTTAATTTTTTAAGGATTCACCTCGCATGAAATTCCTTTCGCCAGTGCTCATCACGGGAGCCAGTGGTTTTGTTGGAAGCCATCTCGCGGAAGTTCTCGCCCGTCACAAAGTCAAAGTAAAACTCCTTGTTCGCTCCACAAGCCGAATCCCTTTCAAACCCACTGCCCAGATGGAATTATGTTATGGGGACGTGACCGACTTGGAGTCGGTCCGGAAGGCGATGAAGGGCGTGAAGGTCGTCTATCACCTGGCCGGCATCTTGAGAGGATCGGATCGTGAGCAATTCGAGAACGTGAATGCTCGGGGGACTGAAAATGTTTGCAAGGCCATGGCGGAGGAAAAAAGCGCCAAGCGGCTTGTTTGTGTTAGCTCCTTGTCGGCCGCCGGACCTTCTCAAATAGGTCGAGCTATCAATGAAAAGGACCCCTGCCGGCCGGTAAGCCTATACGGAGAGACGAAACTCAAAGGGGAACGGATCGCCCTTTCTTACGGCAAAAAATTCCAAGTGTCGGTGATCCGTCCCGCGGCGGTCTATGGGCCCCGGGAAACGGATATTTTCGCTTATTTCAAGATGGTCCGACAGGGACTGGTCCTCATTCCTGGGGATGGAAGCCAGGAGATCAGCTTTGTTCACGTCGCGGATGTGGTGGATTCCATCATTCTGGCGGGACAAAGCCCTAAGGCGGTGGGGCAGGTTTATTTCGTATCCGACGGGAAAAGCTACCGGTGGGAGGATTTCGCGGGTGTGGTGGGAAGGGTCTTAAAAAGGTCTTTTATAACTATCCGCGTACCCATGGGTATCGTTAGAATAGTGGCCGAATTGGGTGAGTTGGGGGCTAAAATGACCGGCAAACCCACGATGATCAATAGGGACAAGATCAAAGAGGGTATGGTCCCCGCTTGGGTCTGCAGTAACGAGAAGATCCGCAAGCAATTAGGGTTCAAGCCCCGGTTCGACCTTGAAAAGGGGATCCGGGACGCAGTTCAGTTCTATCTTTCGGCGAAATGGCTGAAACCATGAGGGGGAAGAAGATGAAATTTTCGGTGATAAAAATGAGCGCCCTGGCCTTGGGCCTTTGCTGGGGGATCACGGGATCGGTCCTGGCCGAGAACCAATGGATGGATTCGGTCCTTCCACCGGACCATCTTCTGGAAAATTTATCTTGGATGGGTGATGACGGGAAAGTTGAGAGCAAGGGTCTTTTCGATTTTGAGGACATCCGTGGATTGGGTCAAAAGGACCTGGTCCTGGTTTACCGCCAATCGGTCCCGGTCAATGAACTGGACAAACCTCACAACCAGACATTCGTTGTCTGTTTTTACGATCCAAAACAACAGAAGTATGTGAAGAGTTTTCAAGATGAGGGCGGGGCCATTCGTTGGATCAAATTGGTCAAGGACGCGGATAAAAAAACGCCCTTCTTGATCTTGCAAAGGGATGATCTGAACGGGAACCAAGTCGTCAAGGGATTCGCCTATCTTAACGGGACCATGAAACAGGTGCTGGACGCCACCGCTTCCCAGGTTTTTGTGAAATTCTCATCGGGGTTCCAAGGGACCCAGATCTTCTGTTCTTCAAAAGAAATGCCGAAAGATAAAGATGGGGCCGAGCATACTTTTTCTTGGAACGAGGCTAAAGGGCGTTTTGCCGATGAAAAGTCCTCGGGCGCGGCAGGTTGGTCAGGCTCCTCCATCGAGGCGCCCGCTGCTCCCGTGGTAGAGGCGAAAGCGACGGTGGCTGATAAAACGACCCAACCCGTCAAGGCCGTTAAGGCCTCCCATCCCTCGGCCACTGGCTGGTGGGATGAACCGTTGGACACGGACGCGGCCATGGCTAAACTCAAAACCGAACTGGTTCCGGACCTTCTCAAGAAGAACCAAATCGCCGTGTTAGGCCAAAAGGCCAAGGCCTTTTTCGGTGAGCTTCAAAAAGAAGGAAAAAAGAACGCGGATATCAATCCTCTGCGCGCAACCTATTACGCGGCGGTGGCCTCCACCCTCTTGGATATGGGGAGCAAGAAGGATGCGGCCTATTACTTGAAAACGGCCTTCTCTTTCCAGGCGGATAACGCCGATGCATTGGCGCTGAAGGCGAAGATGAAATAAAAGTTTGTTTGGTGAGTAGAGAGATAACGAAAAAAGCCGCGAAACCTAAGTTTCGCGGCTTTTGTATTTAAAATGGTGCCCGAGGCGGGACTCGAACCCGCACGGGTTTCCCCATACGCACCTCAAGCGTACGTGTCTGCCATTTCACCACCCGGGC
>CAZLND010000091.1:0-9290 GCA_964560635.1 uncultured bacterium
ATGCTAAAAAGCGCCCAACAAATTGTCAATTATATTGAACTCTAAAGTACATTTTATAAATACTGAACTTAAAGCACCATGCGTGCATGAGCGAGAAAGAAGCGCGAATTTTCCTGAATAAGATCGGCCGACGGATCAATGAAATCCGGGCCAATAAGGGCCTGACCCAGGCTCAATTGGCGGATAAGTTGGGGGTTTCGTTGCGGCTGCTGGCGCGGTGGGAATCTTCAGAAAACGTCAAAGTAATGACCCTCTTTAAAATCGCAAAGGCGCTGGGTTGCAAGGTTCAGGACTTCTTCAAATCGCCCACAACCTCGGTCCCCAAACGCGGCAGACCTTCCAAAAAGATGAAAAAACCTAAAGTGTAAAATGTAGGCCCGGCCCCTTTGTTCCAAGCAGGCTTTTCCACAAGTTGGTCAAACACACTCCGAACGAATACCGGAAACAGACCAAAGTTTTAAGAAGTTTCAGCCGAGCGGCAGACTTTTGCCTAATGGTCAATTTTCTTTTTCAGCCCCACCTTTTTTCTCATTGATGACTTAAAGAGTTACGGATCCATCTTTACTTTATGATGATTTTTTTGTGTCGTCGTCAACCATCGGACTTTGCAAGACGCCAAATCGAAGTTTCGATAAAAGGTCTTCGGAAATTTCTCCCACCATTTTCAAAGCCTTCTGCTGGAACTTTAGGACCAAATCATCAACCGACCGAATCGTTGGGAAATTGCAATCAAAAGCCGATTCTTTGATTAAGAAACTGCATTCTCCAGCTTTTACGACCACTAAAGTTTCTTCAGGAACTCCAGTCAGCTCCATTTCAAAACGACGGTTATCTACTTTCGTAGTGGCATTAACCATCAGCAAAAGTTCGTCGGTTTGTGGGTTGTGGTTTAGAACAACGAAAAAATGTGGTTTTCGACCCTTAAAAGTTTCTTGGTCAAAAAGAAACGCGGTCCCTGGCTTTAATATCTTTTTGAGGATTTGTGGGGGGATTTCCAAGAAAAGCGCCTATAACCAATTTTTTGCCACTTCCGCTTGTTCCAAGAATATTTCCCTGGTCACTTTGAGGACTTTGGGTTCCATTTTGAATTTATCTTCAGAGGGTTTCGAGGGGTTTTCAAAAAAATCCAAATAAGACATTTTTTCCCGTGTCGCTAATTTTCCCATAAGACGGTTCTCGAATTTCGACCACTCAGGATAATTGTGGGAAAGCTGGGCCAGATCATAGGGTTTCAAATGGCTAAATTCATTTTTAGCGAAATCAAGCGCTTCGATATCCGTTTTTGAAAAAACATTCAATTCCGGTTCACGGATTGATGTTATGGTTTTAATATCGATCTTCTGGATGAATTTCTTGGCGTATTCGCCTTCCCGGGGCGACATGTAGTCATTCTGGTCGATGATCTCTTTAACAGAGGAAGGGACGGGACCAAGTTCCATGGCCCAATAAATATCCCCAAAAATAGGCCTTGCGTATTTACGCAAATGAAAACGATCAGCGGCCCAAATAAGTTTAAGGGCTTTCAGTTTGCTAATTTTCTTGGACCGCTCATGGCGGGCCAAATAATTAAGAGCTTGAGTGGCTTTTTTGTAGTCGAATTCTATGGGAGAAATCATGGCTGGAGCCTCATGGGTCATTTATCTTATCAAAAAGTCAGGGTTAAACCTAAACTCGGGGGTGTTAAAATAAGGCCAAAATTCATATTTTTCAACAACTTTGAAGGTTATGTTCCAGCCATTGGGGCTGGTAAAGGTACTTTTGGAACCCGGCAAAGAGACGCCAAATGAACACCTGAAATGGGCCTAAATTTAAAGAAGTTCCGCCCGAACGACAGGTCTTCCCCAAATGGCCATTTTTCAGACCTGACCATTTCACTTTGTTACATAAATCAAAGTTTTTGGAACTTAGATCTTTCAATGGGTATCATCAAATTATTTATCGCAAATAATCCACGGAGATCTTGTTCAAGTTTTCTCGATGCGCCGGGAGCCAAAATAATTTTTTCGATTAAACGAGAAAATTCTATTCGTATATTTAAACCAGGCAATTCGAAAGCATTCATATTTTTTCCAGAACATTCCTCAATTGTATAAAGTTGGCCATTAGATTTGACGCATCTTGGGTGCTTGAAACACGGAGTGACAATTCGCAATTCACTCTCATGACTGTACATTTTTGCATCCTTATAAAAAGCTTTATGATGTCGATAAGATCTATCAACGTCTTTCTTATCAAAATCAACATATCTTACCTTTCCAATGTACGTATCTTCGAACATTGTATAAACATTTTGTATTAGCTTTCTCACCGTCGATTGGATAACAACCCCCTCAGAAGTACCAACATATTCAACCCACATTTTTTCCGATTCTTCCGAACCAAGAAACCAACAACTAACGCAATTCATCTCACGGCCGCCATCAATTCTGGAATCTGGTAAATTGGTTTGTCCGGTCGCTTTTCGGAGATATTCCTTTATATCCACTAATATTTGATCGGGGTAGGCGCCTTCATATCTATCATTTAACTTATTCAATTTGGAAAACCAAAGAGCTTGGAGCGAAAACACCGAAAGAAATTTCGGCATTGTAAGATACCGAAATACAGTCAAATCTAATTCTGTTTCCAGTAAATTTTCTAATTTCATTCTCATAAAAGGTATCGGACTTTTACATTCCACCTCATGATTGTTTTATCGCGCTTCAGGAGTTTAAATTGAAATGTAAAAGTTATCTCCCATTTTTCTGTAACCTCTTAATACCCCATGCCAAAAAGTCCATACTTATCAAAATTTCTTTTTTCCTTTTTATAAATAGTAAATGGATGAGACAAAGGATATTTAAAGATAAAATTCATACCATTTAGGAATTCACAACCTGGAATTAGCAACAATATAGGGTTACAAAAAAGTCCCCAAATAAAATCAAAACTTGCCGGAATCATCGTCATGCCAAATGGGGGGCCAAACATTTTTTTATCTAAATGAGCTTTTTTATTCCTTAATTCAAAGTTCAGTTCTAGCCATTTAATTTGATCCGGGGTTAGCTTGTGAGATTTCCGATATTTTCCGATTAATTTATGAATAAGAGGACCCATAGTGATCTTTTCGGGATCAGGAAAGTCATTAATGAATAAAACCTTTAACGCAGCTTCCACGGTCATTAACGAATATAAATTTGAAGGTTCAATAAATTCGAAATCGAAATAACAGTGATTAAAAAGGTCCAAAGACACAGACCAAATATCCTTAATATTATTTGGAACTGAATCATCAAATTTGAATTGCTCCGTAAATCTATAGAAGGTTTCTTTGCTATATAAATGGCGCGTAATCTGCTCCATTGCAGTATTGCGCGGATCTTTAAAGCCAAATTCTTCAAATGGCTTCAAATTTTCGACCCAGTGCACTTGTTCATTTCGCCCAAGTTCCAATTAATTGAAATAAAATCCCTAAAAGTAAAAAAATTAAACCTATTTTGGCTCTGTTCGATTGTTTCAAACGATCAACAACTTTAGGCAAAAGAAGATTATCTTCTTCCTTTTCACTAGCCCATCGATCCAGGCCTAATTCCAAGGCATCTTTCTTGGAAATGAACAACCCTGTTACCAGAATTACTGAGCCCACTAAATCGAAAATTAACCCAATTGAGCTGAACCATCGCGGGTCCAATGTTATTTCCTTTCGTTCAAAGGCGCCTTGCATAAGAAACAAAGAGGTCCGGCGACCATTTTCCATTTAGACTCTCAGCCCCTCTTCAGAACCCAGCTATTTTATTCCAACCTTTGAGGCCAACGTGTAATTCCTAAGGTAGGATGGATTCCTTTAAACTATCTTTCAAAATCAGACATTCTCATCTTTGTGGGGACTTTTCCAAGGTGGGGGCTCTGGTCCAGCTTTCTTCTTCCAATTTTCAACGACTTCATTGAACACTTCATCACTCCCGTAATAACAATCTCCTTCTTTTGTAACGACATAGACGCCCGTAACTTTTTTAGTTTCATCGTTCCATTGGATATGATTGATACTGATTATAATTCGCGGGGATGAATGGGCGGGTATTTGTATTGGCAAGAAGCGATTTCTGAAGATAGTAGGCGTGTCTTCGCCGAACCCTGTCAATCCATATCGTTCAGAATTTCCATGAATAAATCCAATATCTTTAACAACAACAGGATAATTATTTTTATTCACCATTTGAATAAACAATTGCATGTCCGGCCAACTCCAGGTAAACCTTTCGTATCCAGGATTTATATAAAAAAGCGATTCATTGTCTTCAATTCCAATTCTCGTCCCGAGATACCGATTGAGATCTGCCGGCTCCAAATGCCCATTTAAATCAGCAGGAGTGATTCGTTTCTTAATTGAATTCAACATAACCACACAATCGTCCAAATATTTTTTGCACGCAGGAATATGCGTGCTTGTAGGATGGTCAAACATCTTAAATGCGGCGGCACGCGGTTGGAGAAACTTCGTAAAAAAATCAACATGTTCTTCTTTCAATGCGGTCTTAATTCCAGCAAATGTTTTATCGAAAAAATCGGCGGTTTTCTGATTGCTTAATGTGCTATCCATGCTAAGCGTCTTTGCTTCAGCCATTTTGGAATCCAAAAATTCGAACACATAGTCGAATTTTGTTTTTTCAGGAAGACCTTTTTTTTCACCTGACTCTTTCTTCAAACGCGCAATGATAGATAACCGTTTTTCAATGGCCCGTTGCAAATCAGTTTTGGAGTTGAACTTTTCATATAAACCGTCTTCTAAAACTTCAACCCGTTTTTTGAATTCAAGAACCTTTTGATATTGGGAATCGACAGAACGGGGCCTTTTCGATGAAAAATATAATGAAGTTGTACCAATCGGTTTGTTTTCTTTGAACCATTCGTACTCGTGCTCTGTTCCGGAACCATGTTTATTGGTAGGGGTTCCAAACCGGGATTTAAACACGACGAACAGATAATCACATTCGCTTAAAGCCTGATCGTTGATTACCTCTTGTGCATGTTTTCCTGTCTCTGCACTGGCCCTGATTTTGTAATTACTTTTGGTAAAAATAACTTGATAGGTTTCGGAATGGATCGCATTCCATGCATCTATGGCTTCTCCAACGGCCAACATTTCCGATTCGGTATCACGAGGGCCCGACAAGAAGATGTTTATGACCGCCGGCCCACCTTTGCCACCCTCTCGAACAACGTGATGGCCTCCAGAATCCAAAATGCTTGTTTGAAGCCATCCTTTTGTTTTCAGTTGTTTCACTTCTTTTTCTTTATATATACCGGCTTTTACCAATTGAGCAAAAAGGTCAACATCTTTTACCGACCAATGGGTCCGGTCTAATTCCCAATCACTGATGTCTAAAGAAACTCTTATCTTACTGATTTTTGAAATTGGAATTGGGGGAAGATTTTTATCTATTTCAAACTGAACCCTTATTTTACTTTTCCGCTTTTTTATGTCAGTAATCCAACCAATTTTTGCTGTTCCCCGAACACCTTTTTCGTAGAAAAAAAGGCAAGGATTAGACATCAGCTCCTTGATGGTCCTTTCTCCAAAAGCGCCAAACTTTTTTACAATTCCTGGGTCAGTGCCTTCATCTTTGTTGATTACTCTGAGAGTGTCATACTCACATGCCGCACCGCGCCATTGACCGGCACGAACGGTTACGAATAAGTTATACAATGCTTCCCTCCATATTTTTGAAGCCCATTTGAAAACCCATCATTGGATATATTGAACTCTAAGCCATATAAAGATCAAAGATATGTGGACCGAATTGAAATAGTGATGATCATTCGCTCGCGAATTTCACAAGAGTTTGTGACGACATACACTCCGTTGAAACCAGCATAATGTTTTAAATCGCTAAGTTCTTTCCGACACCTCCGGCACAGCAATAAACCATCTTCTACTCGGAGCCACCTGAAGAATTTTTTTGGTTTCTTACACTTCGAACATGCATTTTCTAATGTCGAGCAACTTTTTTTGAATTCCTCAATTTCGATTTGAATTTCCTTAATTTGTGATTCGATTAGACTTTTTTCTTGATAAAGCTCGGCAGGAACAAGAACGGCACGAAGTTTTTCAAACTCAATTTTATCAATTTTTCCACACACATATCTTTTTCCTAGCGCTATGCCAGCGGCTTTTCCGAATACCAAAAGCTCATCGGTAACACCTTCCATACGTTTAAGAAGCGAATCATACTCCGTACCACTGACTTTCCCGGAAGCAAGTTCAGTTTTAAGAGACTCCTCAACTTTGTCTCTTTGTTCTGAAATCTTTCCGATTTTTCTATTAATTTTTTCCCTTTGACGTTCCATTTGACGCTGAGCTTTTTCTTGTGCTCGAATCGCTCTATTGTTTGCGGCATTTATTGATCTAACCGCGCCTCTCCAACCCATTCTCAAACTCCATTCACTAATTTAAATACCAGCATGAAATCTTTTTCAGTCTAGTTAAAGTTTTCAATCCAAACCATCAACATCAAGATCCCAATTAACACCATTGATATAGTCAAAAGCCGAAATGGAATGCGGGTTGTCAATCTCATCATCATCCATTGAAAGTTCGATCAAATGTTCGTTTGCAAACGTAACCGTTACATCTGATCCACTAAATTCGACTTCCACTTGATAATACTTCCCTGTGTCATATGAAAAAGCGGTGCAACTATACGTATTCCCATCCAAATCAACCCCGTCATATTCAGCAGCTAACAAATAATTCGAGAAAGAAAAAACAAAGAAAATAAAAGAAAAACTAATAGTTTCATTTCTAATCTCACCTACTTGAAGTTTTTATGGTCGACAAACCTTACAAGCCGAATAACCCAACCGAATCGCTTCGGCTCGATCGATCTCGGTTCTCGAATACTTCAAATACCGACACCAGGCCTGATGGAACTTATGGCCGGTCTTGGTGATATAGACGACATTCTCGACGGAAGCGGAATCCGAGGTTTTGGAACGATGCTTGGCCTGGACCGGCATAGCCAAAATCGGCATCAACAGAAAAGCTACCGCTAAAACCGTTATAAGCCGACGACGCAGTTTTCCCACGTAAAACCCCCGTACAAGACTCTGCCAGAAAGAGGTTTTATTTTAACCCCAAGATTCCCCGCCCAATGTTACAAGTTCTCTTCCCTCTTCGTTTTTTGATACCCGACCCATTCCCTGCCCTCATTGCTTTAGCCTTCTCCCCTCCCTAAATTAAGGAACCTAAAGCGCTTCCCATCGAAAAGGAAACTCCATGCCCGACCTCTCGGTTTTTGACCTAGTTCCCATCACCCAAGGTTCCACCCCCGAAACAGCACTTCTCCGCTTCCCTGCGCCCAAGCCACGACCCATTGAGAATTATCGAAATGAGACTCAATTCGAGAGCCGACACTATCAATTTGGTAGTCGAGTCGGGCCCTATTGCGAAAAAATTTAAGAAAAACTTAAAAAATGATAGTCCTTGGGCCTAAAGGCATTTCTATTTGATATGAATTTCCGAACATTGGCGGCATGGTTCTTGCGTTACCCACTTCATGATCCGCGGTTCACGCGGGATCCGTCAAACCAAAGGAAGTCCCCATGCGCGCCGAAGACCTCGATCTAAAAGAACTGCTGGAATTGGACCCGAACCGGGGCACGGTCCATTTTGCCGGTGAAAGGGCTTTGATCTGTGACACCCTTTCCCATGGCCTTCTTCGCGAGGAACTCATTGATTCCTTTGGGGAGAGGACGGCCCGGGGGATCCTCAGCCGTTTCGGTTATATCCACGGCAGGCGCATGGCGTTGGCCTTGAAGTCCAAATTCAAGTGGGATAGTGAGGAAGACTGGCGGAGGGCCGGGGCGCGGATATTGGCCCTCCAGGGTCTTTTCCTGATCGATCCCAAAAGCCTCGACGCCTTTGGCCCCGAAGGCGGCGTCTGGCGCGGTTCTTATGAGGCCGACCAACAGCTCTTGTTAAAGGGCCGATCGGAAAAGCCGGTTTGCTGGAACCTTTGCGGGTTCATCAGCGGTTACTTGAGCTATTCCTTGGATAAGGAAGTGTTTTCCCTGGAGGACAAATGCATCGGCAAGGGCGATACAGCTTGCCATGTGATCATCAAATCCGCGGAAGAATGGGGCGCTGAGGCGGATGGCGAGCTGGCGGTCTTCAAGCGGGTGGGCATTGATGACGCCCTTCGGGACGTCACCACCCGGCTCAAACGGACGGAAAGCGAATTGCGCGACAGGTCGCGCAAACTAGCGGTGTTGGCCAAGGTCGATGACGACCCCGCGGAGCTCATGGCCCGCAGCCCGGACATGCGCAAGTTGATGGACCTGGCCAAGACCATCGCCGCCATCGACTCCACGGTGATGATCACCGGCGAAAGCGGCACGGGGAAAGAGCGGGTGGCTCGATTTGTCCATGATAATTCCTCCCGAATGGCGGGTCCTTTCATCGCTATCAATTGCGGGGCCATCACCGAGACCCTGCTGGAAAGCGAGCTTTTCGGCCACGCCCGGGGTGCCTTCACGGGTGCCCAAGCAGACCGGGCGGGGCTTTTCGAGGCCGCCAATGGGGGGACGCTTTTCCTCGACGAGGTCGGCGAGATCACCTTGCCCATGCAGGTCAAACTGCTCCGGGCGATCCAGGAAAGGGAAGTTCGCCGGGTCGGCGAGAATAAAAGCCGTCCCATCAACGTGCGCATCGTCTGCGCCACCAATAAGAACCTGAGGAACGAAGTGGCCGGGAAAAAATTCCGTGAGGACCTTTTTTACCGCCTCAACGTGGTGGAGTTGGTCGTGCCGTCCCTGCGCCAGCGCCGGGAGGACATCCTTCCCTTGGCCCGGCTTCTTTTGGCGGAGGCGGCCCTTCACATGAAACGGTCCGTGGAGGGCTTGAGCGGCCAAGCGGCGGACTTGCTGTTGGGTTACGCCTGGCCGGGGAACGTGCGGGAACTGGCGAACGCCATGGAAAGGGCGGTCGCGCTGGCCAAGATGAGCCGGGTTGAGATCCAGGATCTTCCACCTGAAATGCGAGGGGCGGCAAAACCCCTTTCGCACATGGGAGAGCCCCAGAACATTAAGGACATGGAGAAGGCCTACATCCTGGAGGCCTTGAGAAAAACGAGCGGAAACCGGAACCAGGCCGCCGTGTTAATGGGCATGGGAGTGGCGACACTTTACCGGAAACTCAAGCTCTATAAATTGGAACAGGAAAAAAACGACCTCAACTGTGATCGAGCCCAGTCCGAACACCTATTGAAGTCATTGAGTCCCTTCGACTCACCCCTGCCCCCAAAGTGACCACG
>CAZLND010000092.1:0-9255 GCA_964560635.1 uncultured bacterium
TGGCGGTCGATCTCGGCGCGGAAATTCTTTTCGGCGGCGCGAAAGACGAAGGTGCCAAGGAGCAGGATGCCGGCGGCCAAAAGGAAAAAGACCAGAAGTAAATTACGTCCCCAGGAAACCTCTTTCGTCTCGGTCCGGTTGGCTGTCGAACCTAGCCGCAGTTCGAACCCCATGATGACGATGAGGGCCAGGAAGCAAAAGGGAGAGATGGGAACGGATTGGATCGCCCCAGTCCGGACCAAAACACCCTGGACATAACCCACCGATAGGAAAACCATCCCGGCGATCATGCTTAGATAGGAACGTCTGTGGTCTCGCCGATAAGCCGCCACCAAAACTGAAAGGCAGAAGGCCACCCCGAGAAGGACATCGGCCGCGCCCAGGGTCGTCCAGGGACCCGGCGTGCCTTGAAGGTTGGCCAAGGTCTCCCCCCAAGGCATGGTCATGAATTGGAGGCCCTGAACTTCTCGGTATTGGAGCGTAAAGGGCAGGAACCAGTTGGCGAAGAATAAGAGGGCCGTCATCCCGGTCAAAAGGGCCATCATCAGGCGAGGCTTCACCTGTGTGTATTCGGCGAAGAACCAAAGGAGGGCCAACAGGGTCAGAAAAACGAAGGAAAGGTTGCCCCGAAGGGCAGCGAGGCAATCCACTTGGGTCGTGGCGCGGTAGGTCTGGGCCAGGGTCAGAAGCTGCAGGAAGGTCACGAAAGAAAGGCCGGCAAAAAGCCGATGGACCCTGCATTGCGGCCCGAGGGGCGCTTTGACCCAGTGAAAAAGTCCCGAGATGGCGCAGAGGACAGCCATGATGATCAGAGTGTTTATATAAAGATGATCGATCACTCTCTTCGGCCTCCGAACCTCGAAAGCGTCTTCAACACATCAGTAGGCTATTCATTATGTCACGGTTGTTATCTAGAGACCTTCCAAAATTGATCGGGTGCTGGCCCGTCCATTTTCACATCGATCATCCTATCGGCGTTTATACAAGTCTTGAAAAGCTCAATTACGAAGGTTGTTCAGGATTGGTTGGAAAAGGTAAGGGCTGAACCGGTATCGGACATTCAGTTGACCGTCATCTAGTTGCCCTTATTGGGCATTCTCCGCCCAAAAACGGATCTCCACCGGATGGCCTTCCACCAACAAGCTGAAAGCCGCGTCGGCTTGCCCTTCCGGCCATTCCTCCTGCCGTGACGTTTTGATCTGGATGGGGGAGATCCTCAATTGCTCGGACTCCCAAAAATTGTGGATCAAATAGGTGCTGAAAAGGCCGGCCATCTCGTTCATCATCTCGTTCTCGGTCCCAAAATTAAGGGGTTTATAGCCCTTGTTCTTCTTGAGCCATTTCGCGAAACCCTCGTAACAACGCACGACCACCGTTCCCCGGGCATTGCCTTCCCACCGAACCGACCGCTCAATGGGCATTTCCAAGGGAATATCCTGCGCCGGACCCAGGTACCGCACTTCGGCTTGCTTCGACCAATAGCGCACGAATTTGGCGAAATAATTGGCCAGGATGTGGGGCAGGGGTGCGGCCGGGGTGAAGGGTTCCAGTCGTTCCAGGGTCTCGGGCATGGGATGCATCCTCCGTTTTTTTTATGATCGGCGTCATAAAAGAAGAGCAAAAGTGATGCCAAGGGCGAGTGACAAAAAGCGAGAGTTAAAGGAGTTCGGAGAAGGGCGAATATGGGGCGAAATGGAACGGTGGGTAAAAAATACTCAATGAATTCTTAATTTTGAATTTTTAATTCTTAATTGGTCTTTTGGCGCTGGTGGTTTTCACGATGAAGCTTTTCGACTTTATGATGTTTTCTTTGGCTTTTCTAATTCAAAATTAAGAATTAAAAATTGAGAATTACTTCACGTCGTATTTTTTGAGTTTATTAAAAAGGGTCTTCCGAGTGATGCCGAGGAACTCCGCGGCCTTGGTCTTGTTATTGTTGGCCTTCAGGAGAGCTTTGTGGATGTTCTCTTTCTCGGCGGCGTCCCGGCTCTGGGCGCCTCCGTCGGCGGCTTGGAGGGTCCTGGCCTCGCGGATCTCCTTGGGCAGGTCCTTGACCGTGAGGGCGTTGCCCTTGGCGGTCACCACCAGGCGTTCCACCACATGTTTCAACTCGCGCACGTTCCCGGGCCATGCGTAGTTCTTGAAAAGCTCGAGGATATCATCGGAAAAGAGATTGAGCTTTTTGTTGAAGGCCCGGCAGGATTCCAAGAGGAAGAAATTGGCCAATTGGACGACGTCGTCGGGTCTTTGGCGCAAGGCCGGGATGGTCAGGGGGATCACGTTCAGGCGGTAATAGAGGTCCTGGCGGAAACGGCCTTCCTTCACTTCTTTTTCCAGGTCCCGGTGGGTGGCCGTAACGATCCGGACATCCAGCGGGATCTCCCGGTTGCCGCCCAGGCGGCGGATGGTCTTTTGTTCCAGGACCTTGAGCAATTTCATCTGCACGGAAGGGGTCAGCTCCCCGATCTCATCCAGAAAAATGGTACCCCCTTGGGCTTCCTCGAATAAACCGGATTTTTGGCGCTTGGCGTCGGTGAAGGCGCCAGGTTCGTAGCCGAAGAGTTCCGATTCCAGGATGGTTTCGGGAAGGGAACCGCAATGAAGTTCCACGAATGGCCGGGAGGCGCGGGGGGAAAGGGCGTGGACGAGTCGGGCCACGTGTTCTTTGCCCGTGCCGGTCTCCCCGAAGATCATGACGGTCACCTTTTCTTGGGCAGCGACCTGTTCGACTTCGGCGTAAAGTTTTTGCATGCTGGGGTGGGTGAGGAACAAGTAGTCCTTGCGGTACAGTTCTTTTTGCTGTTTCTTCAGGGAGTCAACCTCGGCCCGAAGGCCGCGTTTCTCGCTGATCTTCTTGAGCGTGATGCCCAGCTTTTCAAGGTCGACGGGTTTTTCGAGGAAGTCCTCCGCTCCCATTTTCATGGCTTCCACGGCGGAACCCACGGAGCCTTGCCCGGTCACCACCACCACCGAGGCATTGTTAACCTTTTGGTTCAGTTGGGAGAGGACATCCATGCCCGCCATGTCCGGCAGGTTGAGGTCCAGCAGGATGAGATCGGGTTTGAGCAGAGCGGCCTTTTCCAATCCCTCGGTGCCTGAATAGGCCGGATGGACCTCATGTTTGTATTGTTCGAGGTATTTGGAGAAGATCTTCACAAGTGCTTGTTCGTCGTCGATAACCAGTATTTTCATGGGCCTTTTTCCGAAGGGAAGATAGGCCATTTTAGCAAAGGCTGGACGCCCCCATAGGGTCGAAAAAACGTTTTTTATTGAAGGAAGTCAGTAATCGGGCGTTTTTAGGAGGCGAAATCGCTTTGAGAGATGGAAATGGGGAAAACTTTAGAGGGGCCATGCGGAAACAAAAAAGGCCCCCGAAGGGGCCTTTAAAACCAGGAGGAGAGAAGAGTTTTAGTTGTCGTCCTTGTCCTTGTTTTTCTCCGCTTTGGGGGTGCTATTCCCGGTCTTGTCCTCCGCGCCGGAAATCATCAGGTAGTTGATGCCCTTGGTCTTGACGACCGTGCCCGTCACTTCGATGGTCTGGCCGGCCTTGTCCTTGAAACTGTCCTTCATGGGCTGGAAATCAGCGTCGATGGGGACGTAAAGGTTGCCTTTGCCGTCCATCAGCCCCAGATCGGTCCCTTTGGTGGCGCAGGACATGGCGCAGGCCGAGTGGCCGGCCCCGTGGCCACCGTTCTTGCCCATTGAGGCGTTATGGGCCATGCATTTCAAACAAACCACTTCGTACTTTTGAGAGACTTTCTTTCCATCAGCCAAGGCCGAACCGGCCCAAACGAAAGCGGCGAACAAAGCGAACATCAAAGCGAACTTTTTCATCCAAGACTCCTTTTGTGAAATGATCTCAAAAAATGTGGAACTGGAAATGAATACAAGGGGGGAGAAAAGAGAGTTACGGTGAAAGGCAAATAAATTTTTTTACCGCCAAGACGCCAAGAAAAACTGGATTAAAAAAATAACAAGAAGGAATTGTCTTTGGCCTCTCTTGGCGTCTTGGTGTCTTGGCGGTGAAATTGTTTTTTTGTGTTTTAATAAACAGGCCTGAAACTATTTTTTCCAGCGGGCGAACCAGAAGGACCCGGCCCAGACAGGCAAGGCGATGAGAAGCACCATCGGGAGCATATGATCCACGAACATGTGGCAGGATTCCCACCGGGCGCAATGCATCTGGATGGTGCCGGTCCCCAACAGGAAGGAGGAGACACCCAGCCAGGCCCCGGTCCAGCCGGGCCGGAAGGAAGCGTTGCGGGAAGCCAAAAGACCCAGGATGATCCAGGAAGGGACCGCCACGATGGCGACGGTCTTGAAGCAGAACCAACCCTCGGCCATGTCCCGCCCCAACACCCCGCCAAAGTCTTCCCTGCCGAAGAAAAGGAAAGGCATGGTGAAAAGAAAGGTCAGGAAGAGACCCGCGAGAATTTTCGAGGCCCGGCCCGGCTCCTCGCCCGGCATGCTGGAGGCGATACCAGCCCAAGCCGCAAGGGCGGAGCCCACAAAGACCAAGGACAGGAAGACCGCGGCGGCCGGCTCATCCATCAAGTGGCCGGCCAGCTCGAAGCGGGCGCCGATGAGGGAAAGGGCCAGGGCTACCACTAGAGCGGAGAGGGCCAGCCAAAGGAACCACTGAAGATGAACGGGCCAAGCGGGCTTGAAAGGCCGGGTGTCGGCCAAAAGTTTCTCGATGGCCTGGCGTTGGAAGCCCGGCAATTTTTTTAAATGACGTTGAGTGCTTGAAGCCATTAGTTCTCTTCTTTCTTCAGTAACATCTTCCGCATCTGGGCGTATCCCCGGTGGGCCCGCACCTTGAGGGCGATCTTGGAGATGCCCAGGGACTTGGCCGCGCTTTCCACGGTCATCCCCCTCAATTTCAACATTTCCACCGCTTGGCGGTTCTCCTTGGTGAGGGATTCCAAGGCCTTTTGAAGCCGGTCATCCAGCCCGCCCTCATCCGGTTCGGACCAGGGCATCTCCGGCAACTCTTCCAGCAACAATTCCTTCTCGGCGAACTTCCGGTTCTTATGGAGCGCCGTCCAGACCGCGTTGCGCACGATGGCGAAAAGCCAGGGGCTGAAGGGCCGGTCGGTTTGGTAAGTATGCTTGGCCTTGTGGAAGGTCAAGAGCACGTCCTGGTAAACATCCTCCACGTACTGCTGGTTGAAGACCCGCTTGCGCACGTAGTTGAAGATGAGAGGGCTCATCTCGGCCAAGAGCCGGGCGTAAGCCTCGGTATCACCTTCTTGGACCTGTTGCATCAGGCCCGCCCAGGACCGCCAGTGGTCGTCGTTAAAATCCATTCGCCGTCCATCCTTCATTGAATAACGGCCTAAGGCTCAAAAAGTTACCCTTTTCGGGGCCCATTATAGGTGGGAAAAGAAGGGGAAATTAAGGCTGGAAGAACCAAAGGAGGGCGGCAAAAGCCAGGCAATAGACCCCAAACCATTTCCACCGGCCCCGATTGAGCCAGCTGGAAAGCCAGCGGAGGGCTAAAAGTCCGGCCAGGAAGCTGAAAACCATGCCCAGGAGGCCGGGGGTAAAAAGGCCCGCTAGGTTCGAGAAGTTATGGGACTTGGCGAGCCGAAGGATTTCCTTCAATAGAAGGGGAAGGGTAACGACGAGGGCTAAGGCGAAGCTGAAATCCTCGGACTTGGATTTGGGAACCCGCAGGATCATGCCGGTGGAAATGGTGGCGCCCGAACGGGAAAAACCCCGGAAGGGAAGGCAAAGTCCCTGGACCAAACCGATCCAAACGGCTTCCTTGGGTCCCAGGCCTTTATCGGGATGGATCTTCTTTTCCCGGGTGGAGGCGAAGAGGATCAAAAGACCGGCGCTGGCCAAGGCGGCCGAGATGAGCTTCAGGTTCCCAAAAAGCATCTCTACCTCGGCGTTGGGAGTGTCCCTCATCAAGACTTTCTCGATCAAGATCTTCAATCCGAACCCCAATAGGACCGTCGCCAGCGAGGCTAGTAGCACTTGTTTCAAGAAGGCTTGGCCTTTGTAACTGGACCGAAAGTAGGTCCCCTTCCAATCCTTCCCGAAATAAACCAAGACCGCGAGCATGGTTCCCGTATGGAGCATGAGAAGCAGTAGGGTCATATCGGGGCTGGAAGGGTCCAAGCCCATCAACTTTTCCGCCACGATCACATGAGCGGAACTGGAAACGGGCAAGAGCTCGGTGAGGCCTTGGATACAAGCGAGGAGGATGATCTGGTAAAGGTGCATGGGGGAGGTCCTTGTTGTTGAGATGTCATCCTGAGACGGTTTTAGCCGAAGGATCTATGTTTTTCGGAAAACAAAGATCCGGAGTTTATCCCGAGTGAGGCGAGGGACCTCGGTTTTTTCTTATCGCTTAGGATGACAGATTGGAACATCAAAAGCAGGGCTAAGATAGCCGAAAAAACCGATTGAGCGCCTCAAAAAAAAGAAGGTCCCTGACGGGGAGGGCGCCGGTTCTAGTGTGGGCCCTCATCGCCCTCGGGGCAGGGGTTATTTCATCATGAGACAGGCTAAGAGGGCCCCGAAAACACCCACCAAGGTGCAGAGGTTGGATCTGCCCTTGAACTTGAGGAAAACCGGGAAGCGGTCGCCCATCAGCACAAGAAAACCAGCCACCACCATGTCCGGCGGGTCGGTCGGGGAAAGTTTGTGGGCCATGAAGACCGCCGAAGCGCCCTTGAGGATATCCAATAGAACGATCAACAAACCGAGGTGAAGGCCCATCTTCCAGACGTCCACTTCACCCAGGTCTTTTCCTTTTTTGGGAAGGGCCCTTTTCTTGAACAACTTCAAGACCAGTAAAGCCATGGGGATGGAACCGATGAGGTAAGCGCCTAAATAATCGAAGAGATCGTCCATTTTCATTTCCTTTCGCTGACGGGATAGGCTTGTACTCTCTCATTTAAGACCCTTTTGGAGCGGGTCGGGTTAATTTTTTGAAAAGCTTTCAATGACCTAAGAGGATGAACAAAGGCTATATTGTGAACCATGTTCGAAACCCTCCAAAAACCCAATAGTAAGGCTTGGCTGGTCTTTCTCACGGCGGCCATCCTTCTAGGCGCCATCCTGCGCCTTTCTTTTCCGGGAGACATTGAATACAAGGGTGACGAAAAGTACATGTTCGACGCCACCCAAGACTATCGAGCGACGGGAAACATGCCCCTGCTGGGAATGAAATCGGGGATCAAGTTGAGAAACCCTGGGATGAGCATCTGGGTTTTCGACGCCCTTTCGAGAATTTCCGGGGCTACAACCCCACCTGAATTGGCCCGATCGGTCCAGGTCTTGAATATCCTCGCGCTAGTCTTGCTGGCTTTCTTCAGCCTTCGCTTGGTATCGGAAGCCGAAAGGCTTCCTTGGCTTTGGGCCGCGGCTCTTGCGGCGGTCAACCCCTTCGCCGTTCTTTTCCACCGGAAGATCTGGGCCCAGTGCACGCTCCCCTTCTTCTGCGTCCTCTTTTGGATCGCCTGGCATTACCGGGGCAAAAAGACCGGAGCTTTCTTTTGGGGCCTTCTCGGTGCCTGCTTGGGGCAGATCCACATGTCCGGGTTCTTTTTCGCCGCGGCGGTCTTCGCTTGGACCCTTTACCGGGAACGCCGGTTGCAATGGGGCTCCTGGCTAACGGGCTCTTTGCTGGGCGCTATCCCGCTTATCCCCTGGCTGCGATATGTCCTGACCGTGCCGCCGGAGGGGACCGGTACGATGAGCTTCTGGTGGACCTTCTATCCGAAATACTGGGCCTATTGGGTGTCCGACCCACTGGGAATGGGACTGACCTACAGTCTCAAGACCAAGACCTTCCTCGATTTCATTCGTTATCCCCTCGTCGGGGAGATCGGAACTTATCTGGTGGCCCTATTGCATGTGGTCATCGTTGGGACCGGCCTTCTCATGGTGGTTTCTTGGCTCAAAAATCGGAGGGGCTCATCGAAGACCCCTGATCCTCCCGAGACTTGGATAGCCCTCACCGCGGTCCTGGTGGTCACGGGTATCTTGATGAGTCTTTCCCGTGTGGAACTGTTCCGCCATTATTTGATCGTGACTTTTCCCTTGGAATGGGTCTGGTTGGCTTGGTTGGGTCTGTGGGACAAGCGTTGGGGCCATCGATATTTGATGGTGCTTTGGATCGCCCAGCTTCTGCTCACGGCGTCGTTCTTGCTCTTTCTACACCTGAACCATGGGGATGTCCTGGGGGATTATGGGGTGGGGTATCAGTTCCAAATGGAATGGCATTGACCGAAAATAAAAAAGGCCGGATATCCCTGGGGATACCGGCCTTTTTTATTTTGAAGGGCCGCTTCGAAAAGCGGTCCTAAAGGTTACTTGGTGATCTTCAACTCCGTGCGGCGGTTCTTGGCCCGTCCCTCTTCGGTATCGTTCGAGGCGACCGGTTCCTCGTCGCCCTTGCCAATGGCGCTGACCTTGGTGGAAGCGATGCCGTCCGCTATCAGTTCCTTCATGACGGCCTTAGCCCGGCGTTCGGAAAGCTTCTGGTTGGAGCTTTTGTTGCCTTTGTTGTCCGTATAGCCAATGACGGTGATCTTGTTATCCTTGTCCCTCTTCAAAGCGTCGGCAATGGCCTTGATCTTCTTCTTGGCGCCGTCGCTCAACTGGGAACTGCCCTTGGTGAAGAGGAAATCCCCGCTCAAGTTGACCTTGACCGAATTGCCCGAAGCGGTGGTATCGGCGATGCCCGCCAAGGCGTTCTTGGTCTTTTCAGCGGCGGCGGAGACCTTTTCCTTCTTGGAGGCCGGCTTTTGCGCGACGGGGGCCTCGGTGTTGGTCGACAAGGGCTTGAAGCCGTTGACGGCATAGCCGACCCAGCAACAGCCGCTCATGAGCAAAGAACCAACTAAAGTCACGGCTAGAAAAAGACGATTCATGGAAAAACTCCTGGAAGATTTATTGAAGAAGCCCCCGGATTATACAGAGAGAAAGAGGAGTCTCCAGGAAAAAGGCCGCCCATTTTGGATCCAATAAAGTATCAGGCAAAGCACGAAAAGCTCCCCGGCTTGGGCATCGAACCGCTCCGCTCAAGGGCGGAACCTTATGGTTCCCCCTTGTGCCCCCTCCTTCAAAGAGCGAGGAAACGCGTGCGCTCTTCCTCGCGCTCCTTCCTGGTTCTCGTCCAACCCGGTAAATCATGAAAATAAAAAGGGCCGTTTCGCTTTGCGAAACAGCCCTTTATCTTGATGGCTCCCCGGGTTGGACTCGAACCAACAACCCTGCGATTAACAGTCGCATGCT
>CAZLND010000093.1:0-9170 GCA_964560635.1 uncultured bacterium
GACGCCACCAAGGCCAAGAGGGCCACCGACGAGATCATGTCCGCCATGAGCATCCCCGCCGACCGCTCGGACGACCTGAAATAGGATCCCGGCCTAAATTTCATTCTCCAGAAAGAAGAACTTGGGTTTGGGCGCCTGTTGATAAGTAAGCCCGAATTGCTTGATGGTGTTCTTTTGGATATAGGAAACGGCTTCTTCGGGTGAATCGGTGACAATGAAAAGATCCAGGTCCAGCGTATCAATCGCACCCTGTTTGAGCATGGACTTTTTGAAGAGGTCCAATAAAGGGGCCCAATAGTCCTTACCCATCAAGATCAATGGAAAATCATGAATCTTCCCAGTCTGAAGCAAGGTCGCGATCTCGAAGAACTCATCGGCTGTCCCGAATCCTCCCGGCATGGCGATAAAGGCGTAAGAATATTTGGCTAGCATGAGCTTGCGGATGAAGAAGTAACGGAACTCCACCCACTTATCCAAGTAGGGATTGGGCTTCTGTTCCTTCGGTAGGGTGATATTACATCCCACCGAGCGCCCGCCCGCTTCCTTGGCCCCCCGATTGGCGGCTTCCATCAACCCCGGCCCCCCTCCTGTGATGACGGTGTATCCTATGCCCGCCAGCCTCACCCCCACTTCCCGTGTCATCTTGTAATAAGGATGTCCCTCGGTAAAACGGGCGGACCCGAAAACCGTGACGCAGGGTCCCACGAAATGCAGGGTACGGAACCCCCGCAGGGTCTCCAGGAAAATACGCACTAGTTGCTGGAATTCCTTGAAGCGGGAGTGAGGTCCCCGCAGAAAAACCCCCTCGTGGGGGTCCCGGCTTTTTTTCCCCCAAAGGGAACGGGTGGTAGAATCCCGGCGGCGCAATTTCAGTTTCAAAGTTCCTCCTGGTGGTGACTGGTGTCATTATAGTCCTTCAATAGAGGTCCGGGCGTAAAGGACACGACAACACAGGACTTTTCCCGGTGGTTCTTCGGAGTTTTCTCGACCACGTCCTTAAAAAAACACTATGATTAATTCCCGAATGAAAAGTCCTGTCCATTTCAGAATGAACGCTTTTCGAGGAGACTTTGTGTTTTGTTCTCCCAGAATGTTGGGCCTTTTGGCGAGGGTCCTGTTCTTTTTTGCTGTTGTTCCCAGGGTTTTCGCCCGGGACGGTCTGGATGCCCGTATCCAACAAATGGCCCAGTCTTGGGTTGAACAGGGGCAAACGGTTGGCGTGGTAGTGGGCGTGGTTACGGCCCAAGGAAAAAAGATCTATGGAGCCGGTTCGACTTCCAGGGGAAGTGGGAAAAGGCCCGATGGCTCGACCCTTTTTGAGATCGGTTCCATCACCAAGGTTTTCACGAATCTCCTCTTGGTCGATGAGGTGGCGAGAGGACGGGTGACGCTGAACGATCCAGTCACCCAATATCTCCCCTCCTCCTTTCGGTTCCCGACCCGTAAGCGTCCCTGGTACCTTGGATTCCTACCCCATCCTCCCAATAAACCGGTTTGTTTGGTGCATCTTGCCCTCCATACCTCCGGTTTCCCTTTCATTGTTCGGCCTTCGGACCTTCCCAAGGACTGGAAAGTAACCGAGCCGGATTACATCACACTGGACATGCTTCGGGATTTTTTCAACCGCTTCAGTTTCGACCGGGATCCGGGTGAACGTTTCGAATATTCGGTCATTAATACCGGTCTCCTGGCCTTGGTTTTGACTTTCCGAGAGAGGAAAGAATATGAGATCCTTCTGAAGGAGAGGGTGTTGGATCCCCTTGGTCTCGAGGATACCCGAGTGCGCCTGTCCGAAGAACAGTCGGGCCGAATGGCCCAAGGATATGGGTCCAATGGCCGGGCCCTTCCCACGATCCATATCACCGAAACCACCGCGGGAAGTTGCGGTTTGAAATCCACGGCTACTGACCTGACCCGCTTCATGGACTTTCAACTCGGTCTTCGACCCTGTGCCTTGAAAAATGAGCTCAAGGAAGAAACCCGACCTTTGATCATGGTGAATTCAAAAGAAGGGCGGACCCTCGGATATGATTATCGACAATTCGAGAATGGGACTTTGATCTATCAGGACGCCAGGACCATGGGCTTCAGGGGGATCCTTGCCCTCGTGCCGGATTGGGGTGTGGGGGTGGTGATCCTCGGCAACTCGGAGTCCTTTGACGCCCAAAAAAAGATCGAAAGCATCGTCCAAATGGTCCTGCGAGAACAGCTTCATAGGACGCCGCTCTCGCGGTTTTAAGCAGGGAATCCTTGGAACGGCCATGCCCCTTGATCCCCCGGAAATTTTGACCGTCACGGGGAATAAGGCGAGACCGCGAACCCACACGCCCAAGATCCAATCCTTGAACAATACCCCGCAGCTTCGAGTATGATTACCCGGTGACCCAACTGCTGAAAATAACCTGTCTTCTCCAACTTTTATTGGTCTTTGGGGGGCCTGCCTGCGCGGGCACTTCGGTGAAGGCCTATTTGGAAAGCCTCTCCCGCAAGAATGCCTGGATCAAACTGGACGCCTCCATCGACCATAGCCGGATGAGGTTGGATTTCGAGGGCCCTTCGGCCCATGGCGCCCTCTTCTATGACCGGGAAAGTTCTCTCCTGACTTTCGTGGACCACCTTCATCAGACCGTCCTTCCCTTGAGCGTTGAGAACCAGGAAGCCATCAAGTTATTGTTGACGGTCTTCTCGAGCCGCCTGAAAGGGGAAGTAGAGGGCGCGGATCCGTCCGCCAAACAGGCTTACGAATTGGCCGAGGAGAACGTCCAGGCTTTTTTCAATGGGGTTCCCCAGCTCGAGAAAAAAGGTGTTTCCTTGGGGGCCTTCACTTGCGACGAGTATGTCACCGACCTCTCCGGGAAGAAGACAAGGGAAGTATGGGTCACCACGCCGGAGAAGGCGGGCGTGAACACGGAGGATTACAACACCTTCCGAAGCCTGGCCCACCTGGCGGTGGAATTGGGCGCCCCCTTGCTGGCCCAGTTGGGCGCGGACGCGGATAGTTTCCAACAAAACCTTTCGGACCCCCAATGGCCCCTTTCGGAAGTGCTTTACTCCAAGGGGAAGGCCTCGGTGCGGTTCAAGGTCCTGGGCCTGAGCTCGAAGGATTTCGCCGATGGCGTTTTTAACCCGCCGGTCCGTTATCGTGTCCTGAGCATGATGGACCTGCTCAAACAAGGCGGGACCAAGCCTTAAAAAGAAGAAAAGGATAAAAGGTGAAAGGGTAAATGAGTAAGGGTAGGCTAGCCCGTTCGACTCCCTTTGGTCGCTCAGGGCGCGCCATAGGAAAATCTAGACAATGGGAACAATTCCCAAGGGAAATAGTTTTATATGAGTAAAGGAAGGCTTGAAGCTTTTAGTGACGGCGTCTTGGCCATCATCATCACCATCATGGTCCTGGAACTACGTCCGCCCCAGGGGGCGGGGCTCTCCCTCCTTCACCCGGTTGTCCCCAGCCTGCTCAGTTATCTTTTGAGTTTCGTTTTCTTGGGTATCTATTGGAACAATCACCACCACTTGTTCCAGGCGGTTCAAAAGGTGAACGGGGCCATCCTTTGGGCGAATCTTCACCTTCTTTTCTGGCTTTCGCTGGTGCCCTTCGCCACGGCTTGGATGGGCCAGAGCGGTTTTGTCCTGGGCCCGGTGGCGGTTTTTTGCTTCCTTCAACTGATGGCCGCCATCGCCTATTACTTTCTCGTGCGGGCCCTGCTAGCGCACCATGGAAAGGGCTCTACCTTGGCCAAGGCTATCGGGAATGACCGCAAGGGTAAGGTCTCGTTGGTAGTCTATGTCGTGGCGCTGGTCTTGACCTTTTTCGAGCCCTTCCTTTCCCTGGGCCTGCTGGTCCTAGTGGCCGTCATGTGGATCATCCCTGACCGCCGCATCGAAAAGGTCCTTTCGTAAACACCTCGTCCCGCTTTTTTCCACTCTCATGGTAAAGTTTCGGACAAGGCGGATCCCCCCTCTCCCGAAAAAGGGTTTTCACACAAGAATCTTGTATGGCTTTGAGTGGTTTTCAACAAACCTTTCCCCCTTTCCTGGTAATTTCCATGCGTTGGGATAAACTTCATCCAACCGAAACCAAGAAGGGGAAAGAATGCCGGCTCAGTCGCGCTATCCATACCAAGGCCTTGGGTTTTCCCCACTAAAAACAATTTCATTCCTATTCGTTCTGTTATTTTCCGCGGGGATCAACAACTCTTGGGCCAAGCCTCCTTATGTGGTCATGCCTTACGTTCAAACGGGGGATAGTGGGACCGTGACCCCCGCCGGCGTGCCTTGGGCCGATATCACCCACTTGAATGAAGCCTTCGGAAAAGTCCATACCACCACTCCTTTCGCCACCTTCAACCAGCCCGCCGCCTGGAGCACGATGGTCTCCACCGCCCATACCAATAACACCCGGATCAATATTTCCTTCGGCGGAGCGGGAACCTCTGACGCCACCTGGTCCACCGCTACCAACGCCACCAACCTGGCTAATTTCGAGAGCCAGATCTTGGCCATCGTGTCCGCCAACAATTTCGACGGAGTGGATATCGACTGGGAATTTTCAACGGCCACGGACAAGGCCCAGTTCATGTCCCTGCTCCAGGACTTGGCCACCCAATTGCACGCTTTGACGGCTTACGATGGGAAGCCCAAGACCATCACCTTCTATATAAGCCCTGGGTCGGCTATCTGCGGGGTGGATTGGGCCACGGCGGGTACGGTGGTGGACTATGGCGTGCAGGGGGGGTACGACTACAACGTCACCGCTTCCGGCGTGAAATATAACGGGCCCGTGAGCCTTCCCAACGCCGCGGGGGTGAGTTTCACCGATTGCTTTTTCGTCCAAAGACCCTTGGACAGTTCCAGCAATATCTCCAGCATCGTTTCAAAGGGCTTTCCCATCAATAAGGTGGTCCTGGGTTGCCCTTTTTATATCGAGGACGCGGGGAACACCCCGCTTTACACGGTCCTTTCGAGCGGGACCTTGGTGTCCTCCGCCACGGGAACCCTGGAGATGGAATCGGTTTATAACTATGGGGGCTCCAACTATGGGGTCAACGACCACGACTCCTTCTGCGCCAAGATCAATTGGGCCGTGGGCCAGATGGGGATGCCCGGTATCAGTATGTGGGAATTGGGCAACGCTTATCCCACGACCGGGGCGCCCGTGGCGTCCCTTTGGAACGTCATCGGGGGTAACGACGCTTGCGTGACCGTTTGGACCCCTACCCCGACCTTCACCACGAACCCCAGTTTGACGGTCACCAATACCCCAACGGTCACGAACAGCTTTACTCCTACTTTCACCCGAACCTACACATTCACCCGAACCTTCACGAACACTCCAACGAACACGTCCACGTTGACGTGGACGGGAACCTTCACTCCCACTTTCACCCCGACGGTGACATGGACCCCTACCCTTACCAACAGTCCCACGAATTCGATGACCTTCACCCCAACGGGTTCGGCTACCGCCACCCCGACCTTCAGTTTCACCTCCTCTTTTACGTTCAGTTCCACCTTTACCACCACCCCCACGGCTTCCTTTACCTCGACCGCCACGACTACTTCGACGGGAACCTTCACTCCAACCCTGACCGCCACCAACAGTTCGACCCCAACCGTCCTGGTCAGCCCAAGTCCCACCTCAAGCGGGCAACCGGTCCTTTTTCCCAATCCCATCTCCGGCCCCGGGCCGGTCAAGGTCCGGGTCCATCTGTCCTCGACGGATAGCGTGGACGTCAAATTCCTTACGACGGCTTTCCGGAGGGTCAATGAATTCACCTCTCCCGAACTACCGCCCGGGGTTTACGATCTGCCGTTGGAGCTGACGGACAACTGGGGAACGGACTTGGCCAATGGGGTCTACTACGTGGTCGTCACGACTTCGAGCGGGACCAACGTCTTGAAAATGCTGGTCATAAGGTAGGGTCAGATATCCCGGGCGGCCTGGGCTTTGAGCCAAAGGGCCATGTTGTGGACCAATCGGACCCCGAATTTGGGGTCGCTGAAATCCTCCGAGGTTACCGGGCGGATGTTCCGGAAACCCAATCCCAACAACTCCCCTTTTTTCCCGATATATTCGATCAAATAGTCCGCAACTCCCTCGGGTTTGGGGAACACCTCGATACGGTAATGAGGTGAGGGCAGGCCTTCCTTTTCGACCGTATCTCGGATAACCTTTTCAAGTTCTTTTTCGATCTGTTCCACTTGATCCATTTTTTGATCCCTCTATCCAACTCAAAGTAAGGAGCCATTATGACGGTTCACGATTTCAAGGCCAAGGATATCGCCGGTAAGGAAGTCCTCCTCTCACAATACCAAGGTAAGCCCCTGCTTATTGTTAACGTCGCCAGCCAATGCGGGTTCACTCCCCAATATGCCGGGTTGGAATCCCTCTACGAGAAATATAAAGATAAGGGGTTCGAGGTGCTTGGTTTCCCCTGCAACCAATTCGGTTCCCAGGAGCCCGGGACCGAAACCGAGATCAAAAGTTTTTGCGAGACCAGTTTCGGGGTGAAATTCCCACTCTTTTCCAAGATCGATGTGAATGGGCCCAATACCCATCCCCTTTATGAATACCTGAAGAAGTCCATCCCCGGTGTGCTAGGTAGCGAGGCCATCAAGTGGAATTTCACCAAGTTCCTGGTGGACGCCAAGGGCCAACCCGTCAAACGTTATGGTTCGGCGGATAAACCCGAATCCATCGAAGGGGATGTCAAAAACCTCTTGGGTCTCTCCTAAACCGGACCTTTAGCTGTTTACCACCGCTCAAAAGAGTGATATTTTTTAGAGGTTGACCGAAAGGCGGTAAGCATGCAATTCCTCGAGGATCTCTTCAATAGTATCGCTGATATAGACTGGACCTGGTGGCCCCTGCTTTCCCTTAGGCCTGCCAAGGATCAAAAGATCCACAACCTTCCTGTGCTCAAGTTGACCGCCTTTTTCGGGACCTTCACAGGTGGATGTCTCTTCGGTATCGGGCTTATCCTGAACAAGATCTATTTTTCCCCCTGGAATCTCCTCTATTTGGTGGCGGTTTTTTCGGCCTTGTTTTTCGCCTACGGAAAATTCGTGCTGGCTTATTTCTGGAACCGTCGAGCTGATCGCCTGAAAAAATAGTCCCGTTTAAAGATCGAAATTCGAATCTATTCGGTGGCATGAAACCCGGAAGACCGGGTATCATCAACCGTTCGTGACGGCCTTGAAGCCTTAAAATCGATCATTGGGGGATGAAATGAAGAAATGGTTCTTGGTTCTGGCGCTTTTGGCGATCTCGGCTCCGGTCATGGCCACGACGGGGGATGAATATTACAGCGCGGGGTTGACCCTTTTCCGCCAGAACGATTACGAGAAGGCCGTCCAATATTTCCACGCGGCCCTGGAAGCCAAGCCTGACATGTGGGAAGCCTACCAATATATGGGCGAGGCCTTCTACCAATTGGGCAACCGCACTGAGGGCGTGGTGGCCATGCGCCGTAGCTTGAAACTCCATTCGGATAATCCCACCCTCAAGAAGTTCCTCGCTGGTGTGGAGGGGGATAGCCCCTGGGTACCCCGCCGTTCCTTACAGGGGATACTGCCCTGGGTCTCCATTCTTCTGTCGCTCTTAGCGCTCGGTTACACCTTCTATTCGAACAACCGCAAGGGCCGTCCGGGCATCAACTGACCGGCGCTCTATGCAAAAGATCGTCGCGATAGGGGGTGGGAGCATCGGTTTTGGCGCGGCCAAGGCTGAAGTCACCCCCATCAGCCGTGAGATCATCCGCCTCTCCGGTAAAAAGTCCCCCCGCCTGCTTTTTATCCCCACCGCCAGCTCCGATGACAAGGCCTATGTCCGCGCCGTCCAAGGCCACTTTGGCCGCAAGCTGGGCTGTCAGGTGGACGTGCTATATCTCCTTAAAGAAAACCCCAGTTCCTCCCAGATCCAAAGCAAGGTCCAATGGGCCGATATCATTTATGTCGGGGGTGGTAATACCCTGATGATGATGAATCTTTGGAAAAGGCGTGGGGTGGACCGGCTCTTAAAGAAAGCCCGAAAAGCCGGAAAGGTCCTTTGCGGCTCCAGCGCCGGGGCTCTTTGCTGGTTCCAGAAAGGGAACTCGGATTCCCGGAAGTACCATGACCCCAAGGCGGGTCTCATCAAAGTGACAGGTCTTGGCTTTCTCCCGGCCTTGGGATGCCCCCATTACAACGTGGAAAAGGACCGGAAGCCTCAACTCAAGGCCATGATGCGGGGGACTCCCGGGGTCGCTATCGCCTTGGACAACTGCGCCGCCCTGGAAGTGGTAGGGGACCGCTGTCGGGCCCTAGCCGCCAAACCAGGAGCATGTCTTTATAAGGTTTACTGGGAGGCCGGGCGCTATCACGAGATCCCTTTGGTGGTCGGGAAGGGCTGGGTGCCTTTGGCGGGGTTCCTGGCCAAGGGATAGGGTACTGGAGCCGGTTTGGGGCTCCGTAAACTCCGCCCCGCGCTCCGGCATACCCAGTCTTGCCCCTCGGCTTGAGGGCCTCGGGGCAGGGGCTTTTTTTGTGAAAAAAACTATCGAAAAAGCTTCAACCTATTCTAAAATACGGCCCCCTAAGCCTCACTAAAAGGGTTTTACCCTTCGGGGCGCCACAGGTCTAAATCAGAATCTATAAAGAGAGTTCATTCATGATGCAAGGTTTGTCACCGTTCGAGCAGGGCTCCCTCTGGGTGATCTTGCTGGTGTCCGCTGCGGGTCTCTTCTACGCATTCCTCATGCGGTCCCTGGTCCTCAAGGAGCCCGTCGGCGACAAGGAAATGCAACAGATCTGGTTCGCCATCCGTTCGGGTGCCAAAGCCTACCTCAGCGCTCAATTGCAACGCATGCATCCCATCATGTTGCTCCTCATCGTCGCCCTCTTCTTCTCGGTCTACATCATCCCGCCCTCCACCGAAGCCATGGCGAGGTTCGCCAACCTTCCGGCCGATACGGTCAAGCTCATCATCGGGTTCGCTCGCGTCGTGGCCTTCATCATGGGCTCCAGTTTTTCGATGTTCGTGGGACAGATCGGTATGCGCGTGGCCGTCAGGGCCAATGTGCGCGTCACCCAAGCTTCCCGCAAGGGCTACCCAGAAGCTTTGAAGATCGCCTATCGCGCGGGAACGGTCACGGGAATGTTGGCCGTCGGGCTGGGGCTTCTTGGCGGGACGA
>CAZLND010000094.1:0-1314 GCA_964560635.1 uncultured bacterium
TCTTCGCTTTGCTCAGAATGACAAAAAACTTAAGGCACGGGCACCTTACCCAAGATCTGACTGATCACGGCGTCGGTCGTCAGGTTCTGCGCCTCCGCCTCATAAGTTAGGATCAGCCGGTGCCGCATCACGTCCGTCGCGATGGCCTTCACGTCATCCGGCGTGGCGTAGCCCCGTCCTTGCAGGAAAGCGCGGGATTTGGCCGCGACCGTCATCCCCAAAGAAGCCCGGGGGCTGGCCCCATATTCGATCAAGGGAGTGAGATTCTCCAATTTGTAGTTCTTCGGGGTGCGGGTGGCCGAGACCAAATGCACGATGTAATCCTTCAAATGTTCGCTCACGAAGACGTCATCCACTAAGTTTTGGGCTTTAAGGATGGATTGAGCCGAGAGGATCTCCTTGGTCTTGATCTTCACCCCGCTCGTCATACGGGTAATGATCTCTTTTTCCTGCTCGAAATTGGGATAGGTCACCTGCACCTTCATGAAAAAACGGTCCACCTGGGCCTCGGGCAAAGGATAGGTTCCCTCGTGCTCAATGGGATTCTGGGTGGCCATGACAAAGAAGGGCTCTTCCAACTCGAAGGTATCGGGTCCGATGGTGACCTGGTGTTCTTGCATGGCTTCCAATAAGGCGGACTGCACCTTGGCGGGCGCCCGGTTGATCTCATCGGCGAGGACCAGGTTGGCGAAGACCGGACCCTTCTGGGTCTTGAAGTCGCCCTTTGCGGGCATATAGATACGGGTCCCCACCAGGTCCGCCGGCAGGAGATCGGGGGTGAATTGGATGCGGCTGAAGGAAACGCCCAGTGCTTCCGAGAGGGTCTTGATGGCCAGGGTCTTGGCCAATCCGGGCAAGCCTTCCAAAAGCAGATGTCCCCGCCCCAGAAGTCCGAGGAGAAGCCGGTCCAAAAGACCTTCCTGGCCCACGATGACCTTGGCGACCTCTTCTTTCACCTTGGCGAATTGTTCGCTGAGGCGTTGTCCTTCTTGGGTCAGTTCTTCGGTTTGCGTTGCCATTAACGACTCCTTAAGAAATTCTTTTTACCACGGGGTCGCGGTAAATGCTTCAAGATTTCGGCGCTTTCGGAAGAAGCGTTGAACACATCGTGCGAAGGCTATCCCGCCCGGTCAAGTTTCCGTCAGCGTAAAGAACGCGGTCACAAGCCTTTAGGCATTTCTCCGTAGCAACCCGTTCGTCATCGGTCAATTTTTTCTGGTTAAGTTCTTTCAGGATCTCTTCCGTAGTGAGATCCACCGCCTCGAAACCAAGACGGAACTGAAGGCATTCCCGCACTAGGTTGGATAAACCAAG
>CAZLND010000094.1:1324-2515 GCA_964560635.1 uncultured bacterium
AACTCCTTCGCATCCAGATCATCCTTCCCCAGTTTTTTCCAAGCTTCTCGCAATTGGGCGGCTTTGCCTACCGGGGCCGTCGAGACAGCTTTGGGCGTCTTTCTCATTTGCCGCCAGATGAATCCGGCGATCAACAAAGCGATGGCGATCCAGATCAATATCAAGAACATGGTCGACTCCGGTATCAAGGGTTTTAAACCACGCAACTGCTCATCATTTGGCGTCGGGACAGGGCTGGCCGGGGGTGGATTAGGATTGCCACCGTTCTCACTTTTCTTATGGCCGAACAAGGAGAACCCCGTCTTCTCCACGACCGTCACTGAAATAACGTTCGATTTGACCTCGCGTTTATTTCCCTTCTCATCCTGATAGATGAGCAACGCCGGACCCAGGGTCTCCGCTCCGACCTTGGTGGCTTCCAGTTCCAACTTTGTGGTCGAAATGGCCGCTGTCTGTTGGTTGATAATGGTGACCTGGGTGGAAGAACGTTGCCCCCGGATGGCAAAATTTTCGGGAGTGGATATCTGGGGTTGCCCCATGACGCTGGAGTTACCCGAACCCAATTGCCGAAATTCCAGTGTCAAGGTCAGGTGGTCCCCCACCTCCACTTGTCGCTTATCCACATCCATCTTCAAGCCCACTTCCAGTTGTTGGGCCAAAAGTGGGATCGGGAATGCCAATAGGGCTGTGGCTGCCAAGTTCCGAAAGGTTTTCACGAGACGCTCCGACATGTTCCATCCTTTGAATTGAACCGGGACCCTTAGGCCCCTGGTCGATTTTTCACCAATCCTCGGGCACTTCCTCTTGCTTGCCCTTGCCTAAGAACCTCTTCATGAATTCCCGCTGTTGACTGGGCAGAAAGTTCCACATTCTATCCTGGTTCTTCTCTTCCTTCTTCGGATTCGCCGAATAATACTGAAGGGTCCGCTCCTCTTGTTTTTGGAGCTGGGACATCAGATTTTGGACCTGTTTATCGTTCAGCCCCAATTCCTTGCGGGCCTGTTCTTGTTTCTGCTTCTCTTCTTGCCGTTCCTTGGCTTGGTCTTGGCCGCCCTTATCCTCTTTTTTGCTTTGACCTTGTTGTTGGTCCCGCTCTTGGTTCCCCGGCTTCTTTTTGGGGTCGCTTTTATTTTTGGATTCAGAAGGAGAGCTTTTGGGGTCTTGGTCTTGTTTTGGCTGGTCGCCCTTCTT